>JAHCKV010000122.1 GCA_026125595.1 Burkholderiales bacterium
CGCAGACCTTCGGCGTCACGCCCGACATGATCACGTGCGCGAAGGCACTGACCAACGCCGCCGTGCCGATGGGCGCGGTGATCGTCAAGAACGAGATCTACGACGCGTTCATGACGGGTCCGGCCAACGCGATCGAGTTCTATCACGGCTACACGTACTCGGGTCATCCGCTGGCCGCCGCGGCCGCGATCGCGGCCCTCGATCTGTTCGAGGAAGAGAAGCTGTTCGAGCGCTGCGAGTCGCTGTCGCAATACTGGGAAGATGCCGCGCACTCGCTGAAGGGACTGCCGTATGTCGTCGACATCCGCAACATCGGCCTGGTCGCCGGCATCGAACTGCAACCGATCGCCGACAAGCCCACGGCACGGGCGATGGAAGTGTTCACCCGCGCCTACGAGAAGGGCGTGCTGATCCGCACGACCGGCGACACCATCGCGCTGTCGCCACCGCTGATCATCGAGAAGGCCCAGATCGACCGGATCTTCGACACCATCCGCGACATCCTGAAGTCGCTGCCCTGAGTCCGCCCGCGTCGGCCGGTGATCTCCCCGATCACCGGCCGGCATCCATCGAACATCGTCCGCGGTCTCCATGAAACTCGTCATCGCCCAGCTGCAGCACGAAACGAACACGTTCTCGCCGATCGCAACGCCGTGGGAATCCTTCGGCGGCGGCAACGGGCCCTACCTGGGACGGGATGCCCAGGCGGCCATGAAACCGACGCGTCTGCCGATGGCAGCGTTCCTGCATCTGGCCGAACAGGCCGGCGCCGAGATCGTGACGCCCTTCGCCGCGTGGGCCAATCCGAGCGGTCCGGTCGACGGTGCCGCCTACGATCGCTTCTGCGATCTGCTGTGCGAAGCCGTCGCGAAGGGATGCGATGCCGTGTGTCTCGATCTGCACGGCGCGATGGTCGTGGCCGATCGCACCGACGACGGCGAAGGCACGCTGCTCGAGAAGATCCGCGCGGTGGCCCCGAACACGCCGATCGCGGTGTCGCTCGACCTGCACGCCAACGTGACGGACCGGATGGTCCGCAACAGCACCATCATCGCCGGCTACAAGACCTATCCCCATGTCGACCAGTACGAAGCCGGCCACCTCGCCGGCTCGATCCTGCTCGACACGCTGGCCGGCAAGGTCAAGCCGGTTATGGCCTGGGGCAACCGGCCGCTGCTCGCGCAGACGCTGAAGCAGAACACCGGCGAGAGCCCGAACCGCGAATTCGTCGGCGCCGCCCGGGCCGAAGAACGCGGCGGTCTGCTGGCCGCCAGCGCCTTCGGCGGCTTCCAGCAGGCGGACATCCACGATGCCGGCATCAGCGTCGTGACCGTGGCGGACGGCGACGTGAATCACGCGCAGCATTCGTGCGAACGCATCCTCGACGTCGCGTGGCAGCACAAGGAAGACTTCATCTATCGCGGCGAACCGCTGGAACAGGCGCTGGTCCGTGCCCGCAGTCTGGCCGACGGCAACGGCGGCCCGATCCTGCTGCTCGACCATGCGGACAACTGCGCCTCCGGCGCGAACCAGGACACGATGTACGTGCTGCGGGCCGCACTCGCCCAGGGCCTCACCGACATCGCCGTCGGCCCGATCCGCGATCCGGAAGCCGTCGAGACGATGATCGCCGCCGGCGTCGGCAGCCGCGTGACGCTCGACGTCGGCGGCAAGTTCGACATGCCGTCCATCGGTCGCAAGGGCGAGCCGCTGCGGCTCACCGGCATCGTCCGCGCCATCACCGACGGCGAATACACCGTGGCCGGTCCGCAGTTCACCGGCATGCGCTGCTACATGGGCCGTACCGTCGTGCTCGACACCGGCGATGCGCAGATCGTCGTGATCGAGCGCAATCAGGAACCGTGGGATCTCGGCGTGTTCACCAGCGTCGGCATCGATCCGACGCAGAAACGTTTCCTGCTGCTGAAATCCCGCATGTATTTCCGTCCGGTCTTCCTGCCGATCGCCAAGGGCCACGTGTTCTGCGACGCGCCCGGTGTCGGCACGTCCGACTGGACCGCCTTCGAATACAAAAAGCTTCGCCGCCCCATCTATCCGCTGGACGAGTTCCCGGCGGAACACCGCTGATATCGATCAGCCCCACACGCCCCCGGGAGAAACCCATCATGAACAAACCCCTCGACCGCGATCTGCAGGTCCGCGACATCCCGCACTTCGTGAACGGCCGCGAAGTTCCCGGCACCAGCGGCCGCGCGTCCGATGTCTTCAACCCGGCCACCGGACAGGTCACCGGCCGCGTGGCGCTCGCCTCCGAAGCCGAAGTCGATGCAGCGGTGCAGGCCGCGAAAGCAGCATTTCCGGCCTGGGCCGCGACGCCCCCGCTCAAGCGCGCCCGCATCCTGTTCAAGCTCAAGGAACTGATCGAACGTGATTCGGACGCCCTCGCCGCCGCGATCACGGCCGAGCACGGCAAGGTGTTCTCCGACGCGAAAGGCGAGGTCACGCGCGGCCTCGAAGTGGTCGAGTTCGCGTGCGGCATTCCGCAATTGCTGAAGGGCGAGTACACCGAACAGATCGGCACCGGCATCGATTCCTGGTCGGTGCGGCAGGCGCTCGGCGTCTGCGCCGGCATCACGCCGTTCAACTTCCCGGTGATGGTGCCCATGTGGATGTTCCCGGTGGCGCTGGCAACCGGCAACACGTTCATCCTGAAGCCGTCGGAACGCGACCCCACCGCCAGCCTGATGATGGCGGCATTGCTGAAGGAAGCCGGGCTGCCCGATGGCGTGTTCAACGTGGTCCAGGGCGACAAGGCCGCGGTCGATGCCCTGCTGCATCACCCGGACGTCGCGGCGATCAGCTTCGTCGGCTCGACGCCGATCGCCAAGTACATCTACGAAACCGGCGCGAAGCACGGCAAGCGCGTGCAGGCGCTGGGCGGCGCGAAGAATCACCTGGTCGTGATGCCGGACGCCGACCTGAATCAGGCGGTAGACGCCCTGGTCGGCGCCGCCTACGGCTCGGCCGGTGAACGCTGCATGGCCATCTCCGTGGCCGTGGCCGTCGGCAATGTCGCCGACAAGCTGGTGGAAAAACTGTCCGAACGCGCCAGAACGCTGAAGATCACCCAGGGCATGGACGATGCCGCCGAGATGGGACCGCTGGTCACGAAGGTGCATCTCGACAAGGTGACCGGCTATGTGAAGCAGGGCGAGGCCGAGGGCGCCAAGCTGGTGGTCGACGGTCGGGGCTTGAAAGTGCCGGGCCACGAAGACGGTTTCTTCATCGGCGGTTGCCTGTTCGACAACGTGAAGACCGACATGACGATCTACCGCGAAGAAATCTTCGGGCCGGTGCTGTCGGTGGTGCGCGTGCCGGATTTCGAAACCGCGCTGCAGCTGGTGAACGACCACGCGTTCGGCAACGGCACGTCGATCTTCACGCGCGACGGCGACAGCGCGCGGGAGTTCGCGATGCGCTGCCAGATCGGCATGGTGGGCATCAACGTGCCGATTCCCGTGCCGATGGCGTTCCACAGCTTCGGCGGCTGGAAGCAATCGCTGTTCGGCGACCACCACATGTACGGTCCCGAAGGCGTGCGCTTCTTCACGCGCATGAAGACCATCACCAGCCGCTGGCCCACCGGCATCCGGGCGGGTGCGGACTTCATGATGCCGACGATGAAGTAGTCATGGGAGTCATGCAGCGAGGGGCCCCGGCGAAGCTGGGGATCGATGCCCGGACGACCATGACAGGGCGCTGAATCCATGATCCTCGACCACGCCAACGTTCGTGCTGAAGCGCAGGCGAGAGTCATGCAGCGAGGGGCCCCGGCGAAGCTGGGGATCGATGCTCGGACGACCATGACAGGGCGCTGAATCCATGATGCCCAATCTCGCGAACGCTCGTGCTGAAGCGCCAACGGGCTGGTTGTCGCACGATCAAACCGAGATGAGCTGAATGTCCCGCATCACCACCGTCGAGCAGTTGCGCGCGATCTTCGGGCATCCGAAGCCGGCGGTCGCCCGCAAGCTGCAGAACCGGCTGACGCCGCAGGCGATCCGCTTCCTCGAGAAGAGTCCGCTCGCGTTCCTGTCGACGACCGACGCGCGCGGTCAGTCGATGGTGTCCCCGAAGGGCGATGTACCCGGGTTCATCACGGCGGAAGACGAACACACGCTGCTGCTGCCGGAACGCAGTGGCAACAATCTGGTGTTCACGCTGCAGAACATTCTTCACCAGCCCCGGGTGGCGTTGATTGCGCTCGTGCCCGGAACCGGCGAAACGCTCCGCATCGAGGGCACCGCCGAACTGCTCGACGACACCGATCTGCGCGCCCGCTTCACGGTCCGCGATCGGCCCGCATTGCTGGTGATGCGGATCACCGTCGAGATGGCGTATTTCCACTGCGCGAAATCACTGCTGCGAAGCGGTGTGTGGAATCCCACTTCCTGGCCCGAGGCCCTGCGCATTTCGTTCGGCGAGGAGATCGCGATCAACGGTGGCCTCGCCACGACCGAGATCACGACCTTCGACGCCGGGGTGCAGGATCGATACCGTACCGATCTGTGATGGAGGTGTCCCATGCGCTGCCTGCTCGTCTGCGCTGTCGTGCTTTCCGTGGCGGCCTGCTCGAAATCCGAGCCGCCGATTCCGCCCGAATTGAAGGATGATGCAACGGCCGAGGCGCCCGCGGCGTCGAACGATCGCGTGAAGGATGCCGATCGGGTGATGGCACCGGCCCGCGAAGGCGCGCAAACGTTGAATGCCGCCGACAAGGTCGACGACCTCTATCAGGATCAGAAAGCCGCCACCGATCGGTCGTTCGAAGAACAGACCAAGTAGCACACCGGCCCGCCCCACGATGCAATCGCTTTCGCCCCACCGCTTCTGTGTCGCCCCGATGATGGACCTGACGGACCGTCACGCGCGGTTCTTCCTGCGGCTGCTGTCGCGCCGTGCACGGCTCTACACCGAGATGATCACGACGGGCGCCTTGCTGCACGGGGATACGCCGCGCTTTCTGCGTTTCGATCCGGCCGAGCATCCGCTGGCGATCCAGCTGGGCGGCAGCGACCCCGTCGCGCTCGCGCAGTGCGCACGCATGGCCGAGGACAGCGGCTACGACGAAGTGAACCTCAACGCCGGCTGTCCCAGCGACCGCGTCAAGTCGGGCCGTTTCGGCGCCTGCCTGATGGCGGAGCCCGATCTGGTCGCGGACTGCATGGCCGCGATGATCGAGGCGGTGGACATCCCCGTCACGCTGAAAACCCGGATCGGCATCGATCGCGACGAATCCACCGATCGGCTGTATGCGCTGGTGGAAGCCGTGCGGGCCACCGGCTGCTCGGTCTTCATCATCCACGCCCGCAAGGCATGGCTCGACGGCCTGAGCCCGAAGGAAAACCGCGAGGTCCCGCCGCTGCGCTACGACGTCGTGGCGGAGTTGAAGCGCGCCCATCCGGACCTGACGATCGTGCTCAACGGCGGCCTGACCACCGCGGAACAGTGTGTCGAACTGCTGACGCAAGTCGACGGCGTGATGCTCGGCCGCGAGGCCTACTACAACCCGTGGCTGCTCGCCGCCGTCGATCCCCTGCTGTTCGGGGAAGCCGCGCCCGTCGCATCGCGCGAAGAAGCCGTCGAGCACCTGCTGCCCTACGTGCATCGGGAACTCGCGACGGGCACCCCGCTGTCGGCCATGACACGCCACGTGCTCGGGTTGTATCAGGCCGTGCCGGGCGCGCGCCACTGGCGTCGCACGCTGAGCGAGGAAGTCCACCGCGCGGGCGCCGACGCCCGGCTGCTGCACCGCGCACTGGAACACGTCGTCTCGCGGCAGGAAGCCGCCGCTCCGGTCGTCTGACCGGCCTCTTCGAACCGTCTTTCGGCTCCCGCACCACCGCTTCAAGTCCGGCAGGATGTTGCCGATATCCGTGACGAGTGCCCTCTTCGGCATCGCCCGGAACGCATGCCCGATCGCATCCCTCCCATGGAGCCGGCGCGGCGCAGTTCCCTGAAGGATTGGGGGTTTGCGTTGCTCGCTGCCGCAGTGCTCGCGGTTGTCGGCGTCACGTCCGTCGACGGGCATCCGTTGGCGATCGCGACTGCGCACCCCTGGGTCGTCGAAGGCATCGGTTTCGTCGCGACTGCCGCGCTGGTCTTCTTTGCGTTGCGAATCGGCCGCCGCGATCTGAAGCTGCGGCTGCAACAGCTGGCGGGCGGCACCGATGCGCTGGAGCGCCTGTCGCTGGTGGCCGAACGCAGCGCCAACGCGATCATCTTCACGGACCCGCAGCGCCGGATCACGTGGGCCAACGCATCGTTCCTGCGCATGAGTGGCCGGACTGCCGAGACCGTCATCGGACGCACGTGGAGCGAAGTGCTGGAGGTTCGACGCCTCGAGCCGGACGCGTTCGACCGACTGCGCGAGCTGCTCGCGGCGGGGCGCGTCGCGCGAACCGAGATTCAGATCCGCACGGTCGACGGACGCTCGATCTGGATGGACATCGAACTGCTGCCGCTGCGGGATCGGGACGCACGCTCCACCGGGTTCCTGATCATCGGCAACGACATCTCCGAACAGGTGCGGTTGCGGGAGTCGCTGCGGGAGCGGGAGGAATCCGCCCGCCTCGTCCTCGAAGCCGCCGATCTGGGCACCTGGGACTGGAATCCGCAGACGGGTGCACTGGCCGTCAACGCCCGCTGGTTCACGATGGCCGGGTACGACGTCGGCGAGATCGGGACCGACTACGTCACGTGGTCGAAGCTCGTCCATCCGGACGACCTTCCGACCGCGGAAGCGGCGTTGTCGGCCCATCTTTCCGGCGCCACGCCCCGCTACGTCACGACCTATCGCCTCACCACCAAGAACGGGGAAGAACGCTGGTTCCTCGACAGCGGTTGCGTTCTGGCGCGGGACCCCGCCGGGCAACCGCTGCGCGTGGCCGGCGTACGGATGGACATCACGGAACAGAAACGTGCCGAGACCGCGCGCCGCGACAGCGACGAACTGCTGGCGAACATCGCGGCGAACGTGCCGGGCATGATCTTCCAGTACCGGCGCAACCCGGACGGCACCGCGTGCTTTCCGTATGCGAGCCCGCGAATGCGATCGTTCTACGGCGTCACGCCGGCGCAGGCGGCCGAGGATGCGACGCTGGCCGTTTCCGCCGTCCATCCGGACGATCTGATGTACCTGCGCAACTCGGTGACCCAATCGGCCATCGACAACGTGCCGTGGCGCTGCGAATACCGACTGTGCCCCCCCGGTGGTCGCACGATCTGGGTCGAAGGGCGCGGCATGCCACGCCATCTGGACAACGGATCCATCGTCTGGGAAGGGCAGATCGTCGACATCACCGAACGCAAGCTGATGGAGTTCGAAGCGGCGGCCGCCCGTGACGAGCTGGCCCGGCACCGCGACCACCTCGCGGAACTGGTGGCCGAACGCACAGCGGGGCTCACCGCGGCGCTGGCCCAGGCCGAGCGCGCGAACGCGGCGAAGTCGGAGTTTCTGGCCAACATGTCGCACGAACTGCGAACACCGATGCACGCGATCCTGAGCTTCGCCGGATTCGGCCTGGAGCGCATCTCGTCGGCGGACCGCGTACGCCTCGGAAACTATTTCTCGAGGATCCGGACCAGCAGTCAGCGACTACTGCTGCTGCTCAACGATCTGCTCGATCTGGCGAAACTCGAAGCGGGCAAGACCGTGCTCGACTGCCAGCCCCACGATCTTGCGGACCTCGCCCGCCAGATCATCGGCGAAACGGCCGCCACGGGCGTCGCGAAGCGCGTCGGCGTGGAGATGGAAACGCCCGACGAACCGCTGCCGGTGCGCGTCGACGCGATCCGCATCCAGCAGGTCATCGCGAATCTGCTGTCGAACGCCATCAAGTTCAGTCCACCCGGCTCCACAGTGCGCGTGACTGCATCCTTCGGCGCGACCGACGCGCAAGGGAACCGCTGCGCGCGGCTCGAAGTGACCGACCAGGGCATCGGCGTGCCGGAATCCGAACTGGAAACGATCTTCGACAAGTTCGTGCAATCCAGCAAGACGCGCACGGGCGCCGGCGGCACCGGCCTGGGTCTCGCCATCTGTCGCGAGATCGTGCAAGCGCACCACGGGCGCATTCATGCCGAGTCGGTGCCCGGCGGCGGAACACGACTGGTCGTGGAACTGCCGCTCGACGACGCGAACGGCGCTCGCGCGGCCGCCTGATCTTCGCCGTCACGATCTGCGCTGCATTGGCGGCGTGTGGCACCATCCACGGCTTCCTTCCGTCCGAGACGCTCCCGATGAAGCAAGGCATCCTGCTGCTGGCCCACGGTTCGCGCGACC
>JAHCKV010000123.1 GCA_026125595.1 Burkholderiales bacterium
CGCCGAGCGGCCAGTACAGGCCGGCGCTCAAGTCGACGCCGCTTCCCTTCCACCGGCCGATCACCGGTGTGCCGTTGAACAGGCCATCGGCACTGGAGCGGCCCAGATTCGTATAGCCTAGTTCCATGCCGACCCAGGACTTGAACTTGTAGCCGCCGAACACCTTCACGGCTTCGCCGCTGTCGTCGCAACTGCCGATGAAACTGGGGATCGACTGGATCGCGTCGCAGTACTTCTTGTGCTTGGAGTGACCGATGCCGAAGCCGAAGTAGGTCTGGGCCTCCGAGGCGAGGAACGTCGGGTTCTTCATGATTTGTGCCTGTGCATGACCCGTGACCGTGACGGTGGTCAGTGCTGCCAAGGCGAGCAGGGGACCCTTCATCGAGCAAATCCTCCAGAAATGGGTTCAACCGGGATCATACCGGCGGGTCGAGATTCCAAGGCGCGGGATGCCACTGTTACACTCGGCTCGACCACAGCGCGGTAACAAGGCGGCATGGCCGAAGACAGCGATCTCGAACGAACAGAGGCAGCAACCCCCAAGCGCCTCGAAGAGGCGCGAGAGAAGGGGCAGGTCCCCCGGTCGCCGGAACTGACGACCTTCGCCGTGCTGCTCGCTTCCGGCGGCGTGCTCTACTACCTGGGCGGCATTTTCCTGGGCCGCATGGAAGTGATCGTTTCCGATGCCCTGATCATCGACCGGGATTCGGTTTTCTTGACCGAGCGCATGGCGTCGCGACTGTTCGACGCCGCCTACGCCGCGCTCGTCGGGTTCGCACCGCTGCTGATCACGGTGATCCTCGTGGCGCTCGCGGCGCCGCTGCTGCTGTCGGGCTGGCTGGTCAGCGCCGAGGCGCTGACACCGAATTTCTCGCGCCTGAATCCGGCGTCGGGGCTGGCCCGGATCTTCTCGACCCGCGGTCTGATCGAGTTGGGCAAGGCGCTGGCGAAGGCCTTGGTGATCGGTACGGTGGTCACGATGATCCTGATGCGCGATGCTCAGCCACTGGTGGCATTGGCTGCCGAGCCTCCGCGAATCGCGTTGATGCACCTCGGGCAGATTCTTGGACTGTCCTTCCTGCTGACCGTGGGTGCCTTCGCGTTGCTGGTCGTGATCGACGTGCCGTATCAGTTGTGGAGTCACGCGAAGCAACTGCGCATGACCAAGGAACAGGTCAAGCAGGAGGCGAAGGAGTCGGAAGGCGATCCGCAGATGAAGGGGCGCATCCGGCAACTGCAGCGCGAGGCGGCCCGCAAGCGGATGATGGCCGAGGTCCCGAAGGCCGACGTCGTGATCACCAACCCGACCCACTTCGCGGTGGCGCTGCGCTACCGGGAATCGGCCATGCGCGCGCCGACGGTGGTCGCGAAAGGGTCGTCGCTGCTGGCCGAACGCATCATCGAGATCGCGCGCGAGAATTCGGTGCCGGTACTGCGCACGCCGCCGCTGGCTCGCGCGCTCCACGCGCACGCGGAACTGGGTCGCGAGATTCCGTCGGCGCTGTACACCGCGGTCGCCGAGGTGCTGGCCTATGTCTACCAGCTGGAGCGTCACCGGTTGTATGGCGGCGAGGAGCCGCAGTTGCCTGAAACCGTGCCGGTGCCGCCGGAGCTCGATCCGGCGCTGGGCGATCCGGAAGAGGCACCGTAGCCGATGGCCGAAGCGATCCGATCCGGGCGCATCACGATCGGCACGCTCGCCGGTCCGATCCTCATCCTGCTCGTGCTGGGCATGATGACGCTGCCGTTGCCGACACTGCTGCTCGACCTGTTGTTCACGTTCAACATCGCGATGTCGATGATCGTGTTGCTGGCGGCGCTGTTCGCATTGAACCCGCTCGACTTTTCGGCGTTCCCGTCGGTGTTGCTGGTCACGACGTTGCTGCGGTTGTCGCTGAACGTCGCGTCGACCCGGGTCGTGCTGCTCGAAGGCCACGCCGGCCCCGGCGCGGCGGGGCACGTGATCGAGGCCTTCGGCAATTTCCTCGTCGGCGGCAACTACGCCGTCGGCATCGTCGTGTTCGTGATCCTGGTGATCATCAACTTCGTCGTGATCACCAAGGGTGCCGGTCGAATCGCCGAAGTGTCCGCCCGGTTCACGCTGGACGCGATGCCCGGCAAGCAGATGGCGATCGATGCCGATCTGAACGCGGGTTTGATCGGCGAGGACGAGGCGCGCAAGCGCCGCAGTGCGATCGCCCAGGAAGCCGACTTCTTCGGCTCCATGGACGGTGCGAGCAAGTTCGTCCGCGGCGATGCGATTGCCGGGATCATCATCACGGTGCTCAATGTATTGGGCGGACTCGTCATCGGCATGATGCAGCACGATCTCGACTTCGCGACTGCCGCCGAGACCTACACGTTGCTGACCATCGGCGATGGCCTGGTGGCGCAGATTCCCGCGCTGATCATCTCGACGGCGGCCGGTGTCGTCGTGAGTCGCGTGACGACCGACGAAGACCTGTCGCAGCAATTGATGCGGCAGTTGTTCAGCCGGTCCCAGGTGCTCTACATCACCGGCTCCATCCTCGCTCTGCTTGGCGTGATTCCGGGCATGCCGCACGTGGCGTTCCTGTTCATGGCCGCGGTGCTCGTCGGCGCCGGGTACGCGGTGGACCGCCGCGCCCGTGTCGAGCCGCCGCCACCGCCACCGCCGCCGCCCCCACCGGAGGTCGCCGAGGTCAGTTGGCAGGACGTCGCACCCGTCGACGTGCTCGGCCTCGAGGTCGGCTACCGGCTGATTCCGCTGGTCGACAAGGCGCAGGACGGCGAACTGCTGCGCCGCATCCGCGGCATCCGCAAGAAGTTTGCCCAGGAGATGGGTTTCCTGGTGCCGGCAGTGCACATCCGCGACAACCTCGAGCTGAAGCCGAACGGATACCGCATCACGTTGAAGGGCGTGGAGGCGGGCGCGGGCGAAGTGTTCATGGGACAGTTCCTCGCGATCAATCCTGGCCGTGCCATCGGCACGCTGCAGGGCGTGACCACGAAGGATCCGGCGTTCGGATTGCCGGCGACGTGGGTCGAGGCCGGGCAACGCGAGCAGGCGATTTCGATGGGCTACACCGTCGTCGATGCCGGCACCGTGGTCGCGACCCATCTATCGAGCGTGATCCAGTCGAACGCTGCCGATCTGCTGGGCCGCGAAGAACTGCAGGCGTTGCTGGATCATCTGTCGAAGGAATCGCCGAAACTGATCGACGAACTGGTGCCCAAAGTGGTCGCACTCGGTACGTTGCAGAAGGTGCTGGCGAACCTGTTGTCCGAGGGCGTCCACATCCGCGACATGCGCACGATCCTCGAGACGTTGGCCGAGCACGCGCCGCGTGTTCAGGACCCGGACGAGCTCACCAGCGCGGTCAGAGTCGCGTTGTCGCGTGCTATTATCCAGAGCGTTCAAGGGGGCACCGGCGATCTGCAAGTCATCGCACTGGATCCGGCGCTGGAACAGGTGCTGATGCAAGCCGCACAGTCGCGGGGTGCAGAAGGTGCCGGCCTGGAACCGAACCTGGCGGAGAACCTGTTGAAGCAGGCGGCGAAACTGGTGCAAGACCAGGACAGTGTGGGTCGGCCGTCGGTACTGATGGTGCCCGCACCGCTTCGCGCCTTGCTGTCACGCTTTCTGCGTCGGGCAGCTCCGCAACTGAAAGTCATCTCGCTCGCCGAAATTCCCGACAGCCGGACCATCAAGGTCGTGGCGGTGCTGGGTGGCCGGGCGTGATGTCGCCCACTCAAGATCGCGCGCATGGTCGTCCGCAAGTTCTTCGCCACCAGCACCCGTGAGGCACTGCGCCTGGTCCGGGAAGCGCTCGGCAACGAGGCGCTGATCCTGTCGAATCGTCCGGTGGCGGGCGGCGTCGAGATCATGGCAGTGGCTGAACACGAAGTTGCTTCGGTTGCCGTCTCCGCGCCGCCGGCAGCACCCAAACCACAGCAACCGCAGACCCCTGCCCAACCGGTGCCGCCATCGGCCTTTCCGCGAAACGACGGCGTCGCTGGTTTGCCGGCCGCCCGCGATGCGGTGACGACGCAGGATCTGGTCAACGAAGTCCGGTTGTTGCGCGGGCTCGTGGAAGGTCAGCTCGCCGGTTTCGCGTGGAAAGACCTGACCAGGCGCTCGCCGACCCAGGCGGAATTGATCCGCGAGCTGATGGGCCGCGGATTCGGTGCGAGTTTCGCGCGCGCACTGGCCACGCGGCTGCCCACGGACCACGACCGGTCCCGCGCACGGCGCTGGGTCAAGGCGGTGTTGACCTCCAGCTTGCGCTGCGTGATGGCCGGTGAAGATCTGGTCACGCGCGGCGGTGTGTATGCGCTGGTCGGACCCACCGGCGTCGGCAAGACCACCACCGTCGCCAAGCTCGCCGCCAGTTGCACGCTGCAGCATGGCCCGGCGCAGGTGGCACTGGTGACCACCGACAGCTATCGGATCGGCGCGGTCGATCAGCTGCGCATCTACGGCAAGATTCTCGGCGTGCCGGTGTTCTCGGTGAAGGATGGCCAGGATCTCGCGGTGACGCTCGCCGAATTGCGCGGCCGCCATCTGGTGCTCGTCGACACGGTCGGCATGGGCCAGCGGGATCGCCGGGTTGCCGAACAGATCGCCTTGCTGAGCGGCACCGGTCGGCCGTTGCAGCGGTTG
The DNA here is from genome assembly GCA_026125595.1 of Burkholderiales bacterium. GTDB lineage: Bacteria > Pseudomonadota > Gammaproteobacteria > Burkholderiales. Next base: position 4,643 of record JAHCKV010000123.1, read on the forward strand.
CTGCTGCTGTCCGCGGTGGCGCAGGGAGAGGCACTCGAAGACACGCTGCAACGCTATCGCGGCGACGGTCTCGCCGGCTGTGTGCTGACCAAGGTCGACGAAGCGCTGTCGCTGGGTGGCGCGCTCGATGTCGTGGTTCGTTCGAAGCTGCCGCTGCACTACGTCACCAACGGTCAGCGCGTGCCGGAAGATCTGCATCTCGCCAGCGCGCTCTATCTGGTGGAGCGTGCGTTCCGCGGGGATGCGATCCCGGCGGCATTCCGGCGCGGTCCGGAGGAAGTGCCGCTGGCGTTCGCTGCCGGGATGGGCGGCTGACCATGGCCGAACTGATGCCCGACCAGGCCGCGGGGCTGCGTCGCATGTTTGCCCGCAGCATGGTCCGCACCGTGACGTTGACGTCGGGCAAGGCCGGGACGGGGCGCTCGGTGATCGCCGGCAATCTGGCAGCCGCCCTGGCGCGTCGCGGGCAGAGCGTCTGCGTGCTCGATCAGAACCGTGGACGTCGCAGCGTCTCGGAGCAGATGGGCGTCGTGCTGCCGCACGATCTCGCCGATGTCGTGCGCCGGGACCGGCTGCTGGCCGATGTGCTCGTGTCGGGGCCCGATGGTGTCCGGTTCGTCGGTGCGGCTGAAGCGGTGCGTCTGCTCGGCTCGTTGCCGGAGGACGAAGAGGTGCGGCTGACCCGCGCGTTCGGTTCGCTGCAGCCGGCGATCGACGTGATGCTGGTGGATGCGCCGTCTGCCGAGTCGGCCCATGCGCCGTGCTACACCCTCGCATCGGCCGAAGTGATCGTCGTGGTTTCCGGCGAAGCCGACGCGATCACCGAAGCCTATTCGCTGATCAAACGCCTGACCTGGGATTTCGCCCGGCGCCGGTTCCACGTGCTCGTGAACCGCGTGCGGACGGAAGAACAGGCGGGTGCCATTTTCGACAACCTGGCCGGAACCGCGCGTCGCTATCTCGGCGTGGAACTCGCATCGCTCGGCTGGATCCCGGAGGACGACATCTTGCGCAAGGCGGTCCGCCTGCGTCAGACCGTCGTCGGAGCTTTCCCGGAAGCGCCGTCGAGCGCCGCACTGCATGCCATCGCGGATACCGTGATGCAGTGGCCTTACGCTGGCGAGGATTGCCTCGACGGATTCGTGCAACGCCTGGTCCAGGCGAGCCGGATCGCATCGCTTTCCGCCAGCGCCTGATATCCTCTCTTCATGGTCAACGCTGCTTCCATCATCAATCGTGACGTCAACGCCATCGTCAACGAGCTCGCGCCGCTGGTGAAGCGGATCGCCTATCACTTCATGGCGAAGCTTCCGGCGAGTGTCGAAGTCGACGATCTCATCCAGGCCGGCCTGATGGGCCTGCTCGATGCCGCGAAGAACTTCGACGACACGCAAGGCGCTCAGTTCGAGACCTACGCGATCCAGCGCATCCGTGGTTCGATCCTCGACGAGCTGCGTCAGGCCGATTGGCTGCCGCGCAACGTCCGCAAGAATCTGCGCAAGATCGAGAACGCGGTGTCGCAGCTCGAACAGCATCTGGGACGCGCACCGCGCGAAACCGAACTGGCCGAGCACATGCAGGTGCCGATCGAGGACTACCAGCAGATGCTGCTCGATGCCCGCGGTTACCAGTTGCTGCACTACGAAGATTTCCAGGAGTCGGAAGACAGCGACTTCTTCGATTCCTTCGTGACCGCCGGTCAGCGTGGACCGCTCGAAGCGCTCGAGGACGAAGGCTTCCGTCGCAATCTGATCCAGGCCATCAGCGCGTTGCCGGAGCGCGAGAAGCTCGTGATGGGGCTGTACTACGAGCAGGAAATGAACCTGAAGGAAATCGGCGAAGTGCTCGGCGTCAGCGAATCGCGGGTCTGTCAGTTGCACAGCCAGGCCGTGTCGCGGTTGCGAGCCCGCATGCGCACCTGGACCGCGAAAGACTGAATCGGGCGGACTCGCATGCGCCATCCGTCGCCAGGTCTCACCTGTCGGTGAATCTTCGGCAGGCACTGCTCCGTCGTCATTCGGAGCGAGCTCCCGTGCGGCCCCCTGCAGGATTGACGTTCCGGTCGGCGTAGCGGCCCGCTCAAGTTCGTTTTTCGCCGGCCGTAAGTGGTTCGGAAACTCACGACGGGTTTCATCGCGGGGAAGCGCGTCCCGCCGCCTCGCCACCCATGGATATTCTCAGCCTATTCGGTCTGCTTCTCGCCGTCGTCGCCATTCTCGGTGGGCAATGGCTCGAGGGCGGTCACATCGCCTCGCTGTTGCAGGTCACGGCATTCCTGATCGTGATCGGCGGCACGCTGGGCGCCGTGCTGCTGCAGCATCCGCTGCCGGTGTTCGCGCACGGGCTGCGACTGGCTCGTTGGGCGTTCCAGCCTCCACCGTGCGACTATCGTGCGCTGATCCGCAAGTCGGTCACGTGGAGCACCATCGCGCGCAAGGGCGGATTGCTGGCACTCGAATCCCACATCAACGGCGCCGGTGGCGAGTACGAGCGCAAGGGCTTGCGACTGTTGATCGACGGTGCCGAGCCCGAGATGCTGCGCAGCATCCTCGAGCGCGAGATCGACACCTTCGAAGACAGCCACCGGACTGCGGCGAAGATCTGGGAAGCCGCCGGCGGCTACGCGCCGACGGTCGGGATTCTCGGCGCCGTGATGGGGCTGATCCATGTGATGGAGAACCTGTCCGATCCGTCGAAGCTGGGCAGCGGCATTGCCGTGGCGTTCGTGGCGACGATCTACGGTGTGGGCTCCGCGAACCTGCTGTTCCTGCCGCTCGCCGGCAAGCTGAAGCTGCTGATCGCGAAGGAAGTGAAGCGCCGCGAGATGCTGATCGATGCGCTCATCTGCATCGCCAACGGTGAAAATCCGCGGATCGTCGAAGGTCGCCTGGAGAGCTATCTTGCCGACGACGAATGACGATGCCGATGCGGCACCACCGCCGGCGGCTCCGGATCCGCCGGCGCCGGTCCCCGCGGCACCGCCATCGAGCCGGCGATCCGGTGGACGCCGTCGGCAGCGTCACGACGAGCACGAGAACCACGAGCGGTGGCTGGTCTCCTATGCCGACTTCATCACGCTGCTGTTCGCGTTTTTCGTCGTGATGTATGCGATCTCGCAGGTGAACGAAGGCAAGTACCGCGTGCTGTCCCATTCGCTGATCCAGGCGTTCCAGACGTCCGACCGGCAGCCGGTGTCCAGCCCCCGAGACACGACGGGCAGCGGACGCAGCGACGCGCTGATGCCGTTACCGCTCAATCGCCCGGTGGCGGATCCGGTGCGCCGCCGCGTCGAAGCCCGCATGAAGAACATTGCCGACGACATTCGGCGCGTGCTCGATCCCCTGGTGCGCGAAGGGCAGGTGCGGGTGACCGAGAGCGCGCGCGGTATCACCGTCGAGATCAACGCCAGCGTGCTGTTTCCATCCGGACAGGCGGAGCTCAGTGACGCATCCACCCGGTCGCTGTCGGCGGTCGCGCAGGTACTCGCCACCGCCGCCAACAACAAGGAGGGGGAAGGGCATACCGACAAAGCCCCGATCGCGAGCCCCGTGTT
>JAHCKV010000124.1 GCA_026125595.1 Burkholderiales bacterium
GGGCGCGCCGCCGGCTCGCGGTGCAGTTGTCGCTGGCCGTGCGGGCTCGGCTGGATCGCCTCAAGGTGGCCGGCGTGCATGCCGTGCAGCCGGCGATGCTGCAGACCTTCACCCGGCGGTTCGTGACGCTGATCACGTGGATCATCGGCGGGGCGTTCACCTATGGCTGGCTCGTCTTCGCGCTGGAGCGTCTGCCGTATACCCGGCCCTGGGGGCGCGAGCTCGAACACCATCTGGTCGACCTGCTGAAGTTCGTCGGCCTTGCGATCGTCGGCGCGATTCCCGGGTTGGTGCTCGTCGCAGTCATCGTGCTGATCACCCGTGGCGTCCAGCAGGCCGGCGCGTTCTTCTTCGATCGGGTGGAGGGTGGTCAGATCCGGATCGGCTGGCTGGACGCCGACACCGCCAAACCGACGCGGCGCATCGCGATGCTCGTGCTGTGGCTGTTTGCGCTGGCGATGGCGTATCCGTATCTGCCCGGTGCGAACACCGATGCGTTCAAGGGGTTGTCGGTGCTGGTGGGGCTGATGATCTCCATCGGCGCGTCGAGCCTGGTAGGTCAAGCCTTCAGCGGCTTGATCCTGATGTACTCGCGGGCGCTGAGGGTCGGCGAATTCGTGCGCATCGGCGACGCGGAGGGCACGGTCACCGAGCTGGGCCTGTTCGCGACCCGTGTCCGCACCGGCATGGGCGAGGAGCTGGTCATGCCCAACGCCGTGGTCATCGGGCAGGTCACCCGCAACTATTCGCGTACGGTCCAAGGGACGGGGTTCGTGCTGCACACGACGGTGACCATCGGGTACGACGCGCCGTGGCGGCAGGTCCATGCGATGTTGCTGGAGGCCGCGACGCGGACCCGCGGCGTCCTGTCGACTCCGGCGCCGCTGGTCCTGCAAACCGCGTTGTCGGACTACTACGTCGAATACCGATTGGTCGCGACCGCGGGTCCGGAAGCGCCCCGGCTTCGGGCCGAAGCGATGAGCGCGTTGCACGCGAACATCCAGGACGTCTTCAACGAGCACGGCGTGCAGATCATGTCGCCGCACTACATGGAAGATCCGGCACGGGCCAAGGAGGTGCCACCCGAGGACTGGTATCCGCCGCCGGCCAAGCCGCCGACGCCGCACGAGACATGAGGCCGTAACGGCAGCGCGATTGCCGGCTCCCGCCGCGCGGTGGTAGCCTTGGGGTCCGATGAGCAAGCTCACGAGGCCCAGGCATCATGAACGCGATCCCTGTTTGTTGCCGTATCCGGCTCTCCGTGCCGGTCCATTCCCGACGCGCCGTCCGGTGCGTCCTCGTCTCGTATTCCAGCGATCACGCCTACGCGGCCGAGCCCGAGCGTTAGGTCCGCTGCACCCGTCGATCCGCGCTCACGCGCGGTCCTGAATCCGGTCCACCTGTCGAACCGACATCGGCGCTGATTCGTCACGCGCCGGACCGGGTATCCGTCCGTCGCGCCTCCCGGGGCCGGCGCACGCTTTGCGACATGAGGTGCAGCCATGCGTCTGTTCATTCTGCTGTTCGCGGCCATCGCCGCGTTGTTCTCGTCCAAGCCCGCGGGCCATTCCCACCGGCCCACAGGTCTGCGGCCGTAGCACCGTCCCGGCCCATGACGGACCACACGGTTCGTCATGGGTTGCTGCTACCATCGGCCCGCTCAGTTCACGCGGAGACCGATCGTGCGGTGGCATCCCTTTCTATCCCTGATCGTGCTGGGCCTCGTGGCCTGCTCTTCCGTCACCGTGAAGAACACGTGGCGGGCACCCGACGCCCAGGAACGGCATTTTCACCGTCTGCTGGTGGTTGGCGTGAGCACCCGCATCGACGTGCGCAATGCATTCGAAGACGGATTCGCTGCAGCGTTGCGGACCCGCGGTGTACAGGCCGATGCCAGCTACCCGTTGCTGCCGGAGATGGACACGCAGTCACCCGAGGCGATCCGTGCCGTCGCCGGCAAGGGCAACTACGACGGCGTGATCGTCACGCGGCTGGTTCGCCGGGAGGCCCGTCTCGACGCGACGGCGCCGGTGCCCGGACCCATGCCGTTCTCGATGAACCTCTACGGCTACTACCCGCAATTGTGGACTGGCTACTACGAGCCACCCACCGTGCTGAGCTACGAAGTGGCCGTGCTCGAAACCACGTTGTACGGTCATGCCGGTGGCGACGCCGTGTGGGCCGCGACCTCCGAAGTGTTCGATCCGGGTGACTATCGCAAGAACATCGACGATTTCGCGAAAGTCGTCGGCAAAGCACTCGTTCGCGACCGGATGCTCTGAAATCACCCATTTCGGGCGCGCAGCCGAGAACCGGCGCCGCGAGCAGGAGATGACCATGCCCACCGCCGCAATCCGAATCGGGGAACCCGGCCGCTGGTCGCTGGACGATGCGTCGCGCGCCAGATACCACCGCGACGGGCTCGTGATTCCGCCGTACCGGCTGTCGCCGGATCTGCTGGGCGAGATGCGCGAAGCGCTCGACCGTCTTCTGGCGAACACGCGCACGATGGCACCCGAGAGTCTGGTGTGCCCGCACATCGCCAACGGCGCGCGGCACCCGCAGGCCGAGGCCGATCGCTGGTTCGAATATGCGACGCATCCCGGCATTCTCGATCTGGTGCAGGATATCCTCGGTCCCGACCTGATCCTGTGGGGCAGCCAGGTGTTCTGCAAACCGGCGAAGACCGGACGTGAAGTGCCGTGGCACCAGGACGGCGAATACTGGCCGATCCGGCCGCTGGCCACGTGCTCCGCGTGGATCGCGCTGGACGATGTGGATCCGCAGAACGGTTGCATGCGCTACATCCCCGGTTCCCATGGGGCGGGCAGCATCCATCCGCACCGCGAAGCAATGCGTGAAGATCGCGCGCTCGGCTTCGAGCTCGAACCGACCGCCTTCGATGAAACCCGGTCGGCCGACGACTGTCTCGAAGCGGGGCAGTTTTCGCTGCACGACGTGTTTCTGATCCACGGTTCCCTTCACAACCGTTCCGATCGCCGGCGCGCCGGTTTCGTCGTCCGCTACATGCCGGCGACATCGCGGTACGACCGCGGCATCGACCGCGAACAGATGCAGGGCGGTGTGGCGTTCAGCCTGAGCCAGCGGCCGATCTGGCTGCTGCGCGGGCAGGACCGCGCCGGCAACGATTTCCAGGCGGGGCACGGTGAAGCATTCGCCGGTGTTCCGCGCTACTCCGACGACCTCTGATACGGAACTTCTATGGCTCTGCTGCTGTTCACCGATTTTGGCGCGTCCGACCTTTACGTCGGTCAGGTGGAATCGGTCGTCGACCGCTATGCCCCTGGCGTGCGGATCATTCATCTGCTGAACGAGGCGCCACGCTTCAACGTCGTGGCATCGGCCCATCTGCTCGCCGCGATGGCCGCGCAGGTGCCGCGCGGGCATGTCTTTCTCGCGATCGTCGACCCTGGCGTGGGCAGCGAACGCGGCGGCATCGTGGCGCGCATCGATGGACGCACCTACGTGGCGCCCGACAATGGACTGCTGTCGGTGTTGTGGGCGCGGGGCACGGTCAAGAGCGTGTGGAAGATCACGACGTGGCCCGATACGGCCTCGGTGTCTTTCCACGGCCGCGACGTGTTCGCTCCCGCGGCGGCGGCGGTCGCCACCGGCGAGTTTCCGAACGAGACCGTCACGCAAATTGCCGAACCTTCCGCGTTGCTGCCGGGCGAGGATCTGGCCGAGATCATTTACATCGATCACTACGGCAACGTGATGACCGGTCTGCGCGGGCAAGGTCAGTCGACCGAGCGTCAACTGGTGATCGCCGATCTGCGCATCGGTCACGCCCGCGTGTTCCACGACGCGCCGAAGGGCCAGCCGTTCTGGTACGCCAACAGCATCGGGCTGATCGAGGTCGCGATGCCGGGAGAGGATGCCGCGGAAGCGTTGAACCTGCGGATCGGTCAGCCGGTCGGCTGGGCGGCGTGACCCACGGCCCGTGCGGGCGGGACCATCACGAGGGACGCCGCGGCTCGATCGCGGTTTCCTCGGCGGCGCCGTTCACGTGCCGCAGCCGCCACGCCATCGCCTTCGGGCGGCTCGCCACGGCTTCGTGGAACACGCCGTCCACAAAATGCAGCGCGGTGCCGTCATCGGCCGCATAGCCGTCGGGTACATCGCCGCAGCCGATCATCGCCTGGAACGTCGGGCGACGGTCCTTCTCGCTGTCGTAGTGGGGGCAGTTGCTACCGGGGACCAGGCCCAGGCACGGTAGCGCCGTCAGCGGTCCGGCGATGGAGTCGGTGATGCCGCGTTCGAACCAGCAGATCGATCCCGCGCTGGAGCCGCCGAGCGGCACGCCGCGGTCGTAGGCTTCGCGCAGGATCGCATCCAACCCCCAGTCGCGCCAGATCGCCAGCATCGTGCGGGTGTTGCCGCCGCCCACCGCGATCGCGTCGTAGTCGAGCACGAACTCGCGCAGTTGCTGCGGCGTGCGCTTGAAGAACGACAGCACGCCCGGTTTGCAGCCCAGTCTGGTGAACGCCTGATAGAACCGCAGCTGATAGGCCTCGTTCTCGCCGCTGGCCGTCGGGATGAACAGCACCTTCGGTGCGTCGCGCCCGGTCAGCGACTTGAAGGCGTACTCGAGGTGCAGATTGTTGTCCGGGTCGGCGAGGAAGGCGCCGCCCATCGCGAGAACATGCTTTTTCATCTTCGGTGCTTGCGTGAACTCAGGGACCGTGATGATACCGAGGGGGCGGCGCTCGCCGACGATTCGTCGATGTCCGAGTAGCTGCGTCGGAACGCCAGGTACTCGGCAGACACCGCGCAGGTCACATCACGTTGATTTCCACACGCCGGGCGTCGGCGTCGCCCCCGCTGCCGGCCGTGATGGTTTCGGGCTTGCGCAGCGCGATCCGCGAGAAGCTCACGCCGAGCGACACCAGTTTGTCGCGCACGGCGACTGCGCGCTGGCGGGCGAGCTCGGCGTTGCGTGCCGGATCGCCGGTCGCATCCACGTAGCCCGATACGGTGACGCGCAGCGATCGGGCGTGGGTCAGGGCCGATGCCGCCTGCGCGATGACGCGTCGTGCTTCGCCGTCCAGCTCGGCCGATCCCGTCTCGAACGTCACCCGTGCGGGCAGCAGCCGCATCAACGGCCCGGTGCCGCCGATCTGTGTCGGCGGCGCCGATGCGCCGGGCGATCCGCCCATCGTGGCGATGGCGATCACGAAAGCGGTCACGCCGATGGCGATGGCCAGCACGAGTCCGACGACGAGATTCAGTTCGCGATCCTGTTCATCGAACATGGGGCAGCTCCTGTGACAAAGGCGCGGAGTTTACCGCCGCGATCTGTCGATCACGGCTCCGGATCCGACGAGCGGCTGCCGTCGATCTCGGCGAGGGCCTGCTGCCGGACTTCCGGCAGGAACGCAGCGAAATCGGCGGCGAAGTCGTCGTAGTGCCGTTGCAGCGCCGCGGCGCCTTCGGCCAGTGGTGTCGGGCGCGAGAAGCGTCGCTGCATCCGCGTCAATGCCTCGTGTACGCCATCGACGCTGCGATACGACGCCAGCCAGTCCTGCCGCACGAGCCACGGCAGCATCCGTGCGAACGCATCCGGTACCGGGTGCGGGTGCGCTTCGAGTTCGCCATACACGCGTCGTGCGAAGGCCGGCAACGGCTCGGGGTGCAGTCGTTCCCAGCTCTTCGCGAGGAAATGGTCGTAGTACACGTCCACCAGGATGCCCGCATAGCGACGCAGATCGGGCCCCAGTCGGGCCTTGCTCGCCAGCACCACCGGATGCGCATCGGTGAACGTATCGATGCGTCGATGCAGTTTGATCGCGGCGGTCACGTCGGGCGCGTAGCCCGCCTGATCCAATGGTCCCTTGACGAAATCGCCCAGCAGGCTGCCGAGCAGCCCGTCGGGTGTGTCCGGCGTGAGATACAGGTGCGCGAGGAAATTCACGCCGCACGAGACTTCAGGGCTTGGCCTCCGCCATGTAGTCGAGCGTCAGCTGCAGCAGCGTGCGCACGCCGAGCGGAAAGCTCGATTCGTCGACCTGGAAATGCGGCGAATGGTTGTGCCCCATCTTCTTCGGATCGATGCCGGTCGGCTTCGCGCCGAGGAACACGAACAATCCGGGCACTTCCTGCGCAAAGAACGAGAAGTCCTCGGCACCGGTGACCTTGTTGCGGATGAAGACCTTGTCGTCGCCGGCCACGCGCTTGAGCGTCGGCAGCATCCGCGCGGTCAGCTGCGGGTCGTTGACCATCACCGCATAGCCCTTGTCGATGAAGACTTCGGCGGTGGCGCCGTTGGCTCTTGCGATGTTCTCGGCGATGTTGCGGATGCTGGCGTGGATCTGGCCGCGCATGTGTTCGTCGAAGGTCCGCACCGTTCCCACCATGGTCACGTGATTGGGGATGATGTTCTGCCGATTGCCGCCGTCGATGCCGCCGATCGTGACCACAGCGGGTTCGTGCGTGACGTCCACCTGTCGGCTGACGATGGTCTGCAGGCCGAGCACGATCTGCGCGGCCGTGACGATCGGGTCGACCCCGGTCCATGGCGATGCGCCGTGGGTCTGCTTGCCTTGCACCTTGATGCGCAGTACGTCGGACGACGCCATCGCGGGCCCGGGGCGATAGCCGATCGTGCCATTGTCGAAGAACGACGTGATGTGCAGGCCGAACACGACGTCGGGTTTCGGATTCTCGAACGCCCCGTCCTTGAGCATCAGTGCCGCGCCACCTTCTTCGCCGGGCGGCGTGCCTTCCTCGGCCGGCTGGAAGATGAACTTCACGGTGCCCGGTAGTTGTTCGCGCATGCCGGCGAAGACTTCCGCCGCACCCATCAGCATCGCGACGTGGGTGTCGTGACCGCACGCGTGCATGACGCCGGTCTCCTTGCCGGCCCAGGTCGTCTTCACCTTGGACGCGAATGGCAGATCTACTTCCTCGGTGACGGGCAGCGCATCCATGTCGGCCCGCAGCGCGACGACCGGTCCCGGTTTGCCGCCGCGCAGGACGCCGACGACGCCGGTGATCCCGACGCCGGTGCGGACTTCCATGCCGAGCTTGCGCAGATGGTCGGCCACCAGCGCCGCGGTGCGGAACTCCTGGTTGCCCAGTTCGGGATGGGCGTGGATGTCGCGCCGCCATTCGACGACCTTGGGAGCGACGGCGGCGGCGAGACGATCGGCCTCGGATTCGAGGGTCGCGGCGTGGGCGGGCAGGGCGAGAGCGAGAACGGCGAGAGGCAGCAGGCGCATGGCGTTGGGGTATCCGGTTGGGTACTGGGGCGGCCCGAGTATTCGACCTAGGAGCGGGCAGCGTCAATGCGGGATGGCCGTCGACGCACCCGGCGCGGGATAATCCGCGACCCCTTCGATGGCGCCCACCGATGTCCCGTCTGCCCGATCCCCGTCCCGTTCCCGTGATTCCCGATGATTTCCGGTTCGCCGCTCCGCTGCGCGCACTGGCCGACCCGGCGGCGGGGGGCGATCGGTCCCGCGTCCGCGAAACGCTCGTCGGTGCATTGCGCAAGCGGATGGTGGCCGGTGACGATGCCACCGTGCGGTCGGTGCTCGACCAGGCGGCGCCCGGATCGGCGGCGCTCGCGGTGCGGGCCGCGCTCGACGACGCGATACAGCGTGCCGGCGACGACGAAGCTGTGCCGCTACTGGCGCGGATCTTCCTGATGCCGGTGCTCTTCGTCGCAGGCGGCAAGGCGCCGGCGACCGTCCCGGGCGTGATTCCGGACATGGAGGCGGTCACCGGCCTGATGCGGCGTGCGGGCGCGCTGGGTCCGGTCGAGAACTTCGGACTGGCGAATGCGCTGGGCTCGATCGAGGCGGCGGAAGCCGTGATGCCGAGCCGACTGTTCGCGTTGGCGCGGGAGATCGGAGCGGCCGACGGCGCTGCGCTATTGCCCCCCGCGGATCTCGACATCGCGACGGCGGACGAGCACGTGCAACTGCGCTATCTCGCCGGCGCGTCGGTGACCGCGGCCGACATGCCGACCTTCGTCGAAACCGCGGGTCAGGTGGGCCGCTGGGGCATGGCGGTATCGCAGGCCATCGCCGAGCGGCTCGCGGAGCCCGGGTTGTCGCTGCTGCCGCTGCCGCGGGCGCCGCAGCCGTGGTTCCGCGCGCTGGCGGAAGGCCGCTTCGCACGGGAAGAGCTGGCGTTCAACCTGTTCGCGGCCGCGGCGATCCGGCGCATCC
>JAHCKV010000125.1 GCA_026125595.1 Burkholderiales bacterium
GCCTTCGAAGATGGCCTGGCCGGCGTGCAGGATCTGCGCCGCCGGATCGAGGGCGATCGGGCGGTTCGGCCCGATCGTCGCGTCATGCCAACCTTTGTCGGCCGTCCAGCGCTGCGTGAACATGCGACGCGTGAACACGCGACCGAAGCCCAGCGACGCCGGCAGGTGCACCGGGGCATCGTCCATCGGTTGCACCCGGATATCGACACTCATCTCGAACCCCCGTCGATCGATCAGGCCAGCACGTAGGCCGTCTTGACCGTCGTGAAGAACTCCTGCGCATAGCGACCCTGTTCGCGCGGACCGTAGCTGGACCCTTTGCGACCACCGAACGGCACGTGATAGTCGACACCCGCCGTCGGCAGATTGACCATCACCATGCCGACCTGCGCGTTGCGCCGATAGTGCGTTGCATGCTTCAGCGACGACGTCACGATGCCGCCGCACAGACCGAACGGCGTGTCGTTGGCGACCGCCAGCGCTTCGTCGTAGTCCTTGACCGCGATCACGCTGGCCACCGGTCCGAACACTTCCTCGCGGTTGATGCGCTGATCGTTGCGGGTTTCGGTGAACAGCGCCGGCTCGAGGTAGTAGCCCTTGGTCGCGCGCTCCAGCAGCTTGCCGCCGAACGCGAGCTTGCCGCCTTCCTTGGCGGCGATGTCGATGTACGACAGATCCTGATTGAGCTGGGACTGGTCGACCACCGGACCGATATGCGTACCGGCCTTCAGCGCATCGTCGACGACGATGCCTTTCAGCCGCTCGACCATCGCGGCGACAAACTTGTCGTGGATGCCCTGCGTCACGATGATTCGCGACGACGCGGTGCAGCGCTGGCCGGTCGAGAAGAACGCACCGTTGACCGCGCTTTCCACCGCGATCTTCAGGTCGGCGTCGTCGAGCACCACCAGCGGATTCTTGCCGCCCATCTCGAGCTGGAATTTCTTCATGCCGGCAATGCACTTCTGCGCCACCTTGCCACCGGTGTCCACCGACCCGGTGAAGCTGATCGCATCGACGCGCGGATCGGTCAGCAGCGTCTCGCCAACCACGCTGCCGCGGCCCATCACGAGATTGAACACGCCCGGCGGGAACCCCGCCCGGTGGATGATCTCGGCGATCGCCCAAGACGAACCGGGCACCAGATCGGCCGGCTTCATCAGCACGCAGTTGCCATAGGCCAGCGCTGGCGCGATCTTCCACGCCGGGATCGCCGACGGAAAATTCCACGGCGCGATGATGCCGACGACCCCCAGGGGCTCGCGCGTGATCTCGACATCGATGCCGGGACGCACCGACGGCAGCACTTCACCGGCCCGGCGCAGCACTTCGCCGGCGAAAAACTTGAAGATGTTGCCGGCCCGCACGACCTCGCCCACGCCTTCGGGCAGTGTCTTGCCTTCCTCGCGCGACAGCAGGCGTCCCAGTTCGTCCTTGCGCGCGATGATCTCGAGGCCGACCTTTTCCAGCAGATCGGCGCGGGCCTGGGTGTTGAACGCGGCCCAGCCGGGGAACGCGGCGCGGGCGGCTTCGATGGCCTGGGTGGTCTGCGCTGCGTCCGCCTGGGCGTATTCGCCCACCACATCGGACGTGTCCGATGGGTTGATGTCCCGGGTGACCGACACGCCGTCGATCCACTGGCCGCCGATGTAATTCTGATGCAAGTCGGTGCTCATGCGGTTTCTCCCTCCGAAAGGCCCCGGATGCTACATCAATGAACCGCGACCCGGCCCGCCGGAGCCCGATCCGGACATGCGGCGGATCGAAGTTTCCGCGACGGCCCATGCGACAATCGCGGCCGTTCCGACTCCCGCGATGCCGCCATGACCGCTCCGCTGACCGCCCGCTCCGCCGTGCTCGAACTCCGCGATTCCAAGATCCGGGAGGTGGCCAACGCCGGCATGGGGCGCGACGACGTGATCGCGTTCTGGTTCGGTGAACCGGACGAAGTCACGCCGGAGTTCATCCGCCGCGCCGGCATGGACGCGCTCGCGGCCGGCGACACGTTCTATACGCAGAACCTCGGCATCCCGCCGCTGCGACAGGCCATCGCCGACTACGTCACCGGTCTGCACCGCCCGACGCCGGCCGACCAGGTGGTCGTCACCAATTCCGGCATGGCCGCGCTGATGCTCGTCACGCAGGCGCTGGTCGGGCCCGGTGATCGCGCGGTGATCATCACGCCGGTGTGGCCGAACCTGGTCGAGATTCCGAAGATCCTCGGGGCGCAGGCCGTCACGTTCCCGCTGACGTTCGGTCCGACCGGCTGGACCCTCGACCTGGAACGACTGCTGGCGGCGCTGACGCCGGACACCAAGGCGCTGTACCTGAACTCGCCGAACAACCCCACCGGCTGGACCATCGATCCAGCGGAGCAGCAGGTGATCCTCGAACACTGCCGCCGGCACGGCATCTGGATCGTCGCCGACGACGCCTACGAGCGTCTGTACTACGGCCCCGACGGGCAGTCGGTCGCACCATCGTTCCTCGACATCGCGACGCCCGACGATCGGCTGGTCAGCACGAACACGTTTTCGAAAGCGTGGTTGATGACCGGCTGGCGCCTGGGCTGGATCCTCGCGCCCGAACCGCTGGTCGCGCAGATCGGCAAGCTGATCGAGTACAACACGTCGTGCTCGCCCGGCTTCATCCAGCAGGCCGGCCTCGCCGCGATCCGTCATGGCGATCCGGTCATCGCGCGGACCGTTGCGCGCTTTCGCACCGCGCGCGATTTCCTGGTCGAACGACTCAACCGGATCGACGGCATCCACGCCGCACTGCCGCCCGGTGCCATGTATGTCTTCTTCCAGGTCGACGGCCTGAAAGACAGCCTCGCGCTGTGCAAGCGGCTGGTCGCCGAAGCGGGCCTCGGTCTCGCGCCGGGTGCCGCGTTCGGTCCCGAGGGCGAAGGCTTCGTCCGGTGGTGTTTCGCGTCCGACCCGCCCCGGCTCGAACAGGGACTGGAGCGACTCGCCCGCGGTCTGCGACAACGACTCGCCGCCTGACACCCCATGGTGCTCTCCGCGACGCGGTACGAGATCACCGCCTGGGTGCTGATGGCCGCCGGGCTGTTCCTCGTGCTCAAGCTGCACCTGCTGCCGGCCCTGCTGGCGGGCCTGCTGGTCTATCAACTGGTGCACATGCTGGCACCGCGCCTGGTGCTGATCCGCGTCAAGCGTGAACGCGGCAAGCTGGTCGCGGTGGCGATCCTGTCGAGCATCATCGTGCTGCTGCTGACGCTGGCGGTGCTCGGGCTGCTGGCTTTCTTCCGCAGCGACATGGGCAACCTGCCGGGCCTGCTCGACAAGATGGCCGACATCCTCGACAGCTCGCGCGAGAAGCTGCCCGACTGGATCGGCGACCGGCTGCCCGAGAACGCCGAAGAGACCCGGCAGGTCGTGACCGACTGGCTGCGGACCCACGCCGGCGAACTGCAATCCGTCGGCAAGGCATTCGGCATCGCGATCGTCCACATCCTCGTGGGGCTCGTCATCGGCGCATTGATATCGCTGCGTGAAGCGCGCGATTCCGACGGCCTCGGTCCGCTCGGCATCGCGCTGGGCGAACGGATGCAACGACTCGGTCGCGCGTTCCGCCGCATCGTGTTCGCGCAGATCCGGATCTCGGCGCTGAATACCCTGTTGACCGCGATCTATCTCGCGGGAGTGTTGCCGATGCTCGGCATCCACCTGCCGTTCCTGAAGACGATGATCGCCGTCACGTTCCTGGCCGGCCTGCTGCCGGTCATCGGCAACCTGATCTCCAACACCGTGATCGTCGTGGTCAGCCTGAGCTATTCGCTCGGTGCAGCCATCGGCTCGCTGGCGTTTCTCGTCATCATCCACAAGCTCGAGTACTTCGTGAATGCGCGCATCGTCGGTTCGCAGATCCGCGCCCGGGCGTGGGAACTGCTGCTCGCGATGGTGGCGATGGAAGCTGCGTTCGGCATCGCCGGTGTCGTCGCGGCGCCGATCTACTACGCCTACGTGAAGGACGAGCTCACCAGCCGCGGACTCATCTAGGGAAACGTCGAACGAATGGCGCGTGCGCGGCCGGTCCGAGGGACGCCGTGCAACGGAAGACAAGAACAGGAACACAGCGCACGGAGGAGGGGTAGCTGATGATTCCCTGCATCGCGCCGTGGCGCCGGTCCACGTGCGGCAACACGTCACCGCATCGTCCCCATGGGCTCCGATCGCCCGTGCGATCCGGCGGCGATGGCCGGCACCTGGCGTTCGCGCTGTTGCTGGCCGGCGCCGGCGACGGTGCCGCGGCCGCCGCGGAAACGGCTGCAACGCCCTGTCCGCTGCCACCGGCGTATCTCGCGTTGCGCTACGAAGAAGACTGGAGCTACCTCGCGGACCCGCGCTGCGCGACCGACAAATGGGATCGCGTGAAGTACATGCCGTTCGGCGAAGGTCGCTACGTCTCGCTCGGCGGTGATGCGCGGATCCGCTATGAGCGCTTCGAGAACCCGGGCTTCGGCACGGGCCCGGACGACACCAACGGCTACCTGCTGCAGCG
This sequence comes from Burkholderiales bacterium, assembly GCA_026125595.1. GTDB lineage: Bacteria > Pseudomonadota > Gammaproteobacteria > Burkholderiales. Next base: position 4,525 of record JAHCKV010000125.1, read on the forward strand.
CTATCTGCTGCATGCCGACATGCACTGGAATCCGCGCTGGCGCTTCTTCGGACAGCTCGAATCGGCGCTGGAAGACGGTCGCAACGGCGGACCGCGTCGCACCGACGAGAACCGGCTCGACGTGAACCAGCTGTTCGCCGAATGGACCCCGCTGCTGCGGGATACCGACCGGCTGTCGCTCCGGGTCGGCCGCCAGGAAGTGGAGCTCGGCTCGGCCCAGTTCACGTCGGTCCGCGACGGCCTGAACGATCGGTTGAGCTTCGATGGCATCCGTCTCGTCGGCGAAGTGAATCATTGGCGCGTGCACGCGATGGCGACCCGCGTCGTACCGAACCGGATCGGCATGTTCGACGACGGCTCGCGCCATGATGAAACACACTCGGGATTTTTCATCGCGCGCAGCCACACGCTGCTGCCCGACGGCAACGCAGTGGCCTACGCGAGCCGGCGGACCCGCCCCATCACCGACTATGCCGGCGGCAACGGCCCCGAGCAGCGCTACACGGTCGGCACGCGCTGGTGGGGCACCGGCGATCATTTCGACTACAGCTACGAATTCGGCATCCAGCGCGGGCATATCGGCGTCTCCGACATCCGCGCGTGGTACGTCAACACCAATTCGGGCTGGACGGAACCGCTGGCCTGGGGACGCACGCGGTTCGGTCTGCGTTTCTCCATCGGCAGCGGCGATCCGTCGCCCGGCGACGGCACGATCGGTACGTTCAGCCCGCTGTTCGCGGCCACCGCGTACTCGGGTCTGGCCGGATTGATCGGCCCATCCAACAGCATCAACCTCACGCCGTCGATGGGCGTGCAAATCGACGAGAACCGCTGGACCACCATCGGCACCAGCCTGTTCTGGCGCCAGTCGCTGGCCGACGGCATCTACAACATCGCCACCGAGCTGCTGCGCCCACCCGGCTCCAGCGATGCGCGTTTCGTCGGTGTGCAGCCGACCCTCCAGTACATCTGGACGCCCACGCGCCACGTGACGATCAACACCACGCTGTCGTATTTCCGGACCGGCACTTTTCTGCGCGAAACACCGCCCGGCGAGAACGTCACCTATTTCACGATCTGGTGGGCGTACCGGTTCTGAGGGTCCGCGGACGCCGGCCCGGACAAGGTGCGACAATCGGGCCTGCTTTCGATACTCCCGCACCGCCATGAAAGTCACCCTGATTCCCGTCACCCCGTTCGAACAGAACTGCTCACTGATCGTCTGCGAAGCCACCGGCCGCGGTGCCTTCGTCGACCCCGGCGGCGACCTCGATGTGCTGCTGGCGGAAGCCGAACGCCAGCAGGTCGATATCGAGAAGATCTTCCTGACCCACGGCCACATCGACCACTGCGGCGGCACCGCCGAACTCGCGGCGCGCCTCGGCGTGCCGGTGGAAGGCCCGCAGCGGGAGGACGCGTTCTGGATCGACCAGTTGCCGGCCCAGGGCCGGATGTTCGGATTCCCGCAGCTCGCCGCGTTCACGCCGGATCGCTGGCTCGAAGGCGGCGACGTGGTGCGCTTCGGCGAACAGGAACTCGAAGTGCGCTTCTGCCCGGGCCACACACCGGGGCACGTGGTGTTCTTCCATCGCGCCGCGCGCATCGCGTTCGTCGGTGACGTGCTGTTCCAGGGGTCCATCGGCCGCACCGATTTTCCGCGGGGCCACCACGCGACGTTGATCGAATCGATCACGACGCAACTGTGGCCGCTCGGCGACGACGTCACGTTCGTGCCGGGTCACGGCCCGGTGTCCACGTTCGGCGAAGAACGCCGCTCGAATCCCCATGTGGGCGACCGCGTGCTCGCCCGCACCAACTGACCACCATCCGCGCCATGTCCGTCCGTCTCCCGACCCTGAATCAGCTGGAAAAGGCCGCCGACGTCGTTCACTCGGTGATCAAGGCCACGCCGCAATACACATGGCCGCTGCTCAACGAGGCGCTCGGCGCCGAGGTGTGGTTGAAGCACGAGAACCACACGCCGGTCGGCTCGTTCAAGGTGCGCGGCGGCATCGTGTTCTTCCAGCACCTCGCGCAGTCCGGCAGCAAACCCTCCGGCGTCATCAGCGCGACGCGCGGCAACCATGGCCAGTCGGTCGCGTTCGCGGCGCGCCGCCATCACATCCCCGTCACCATCGTCGTGCCCCACGGCAACAGCCGCGAAAAGAACGCCGCGATGCGGGCGCTCGGTGCGACGCTGATCGAGCACGGCGAGGATTTCCAGGAAGCGCGCGAACACGCCGACCAGATCGCCGAACAGCGCGGCCTGCTGTTCGTGCCGTCGTACCACCCGTTCCTCGTTCACGGCGTCGCGAGCTGGTCGCTCGAACTGCTGCATTCCGTCGACGACCTGGACACCGTCTATGTGCCCATCGGCCTGGGGTCCGGCATCAGCGGCATGGTGGCCGTGCGCGAAGCACTCGGCCGCAAGACCGAGATCGTCGGTGTGGTCTCCACCGACGCCCCCGCCTACGCGCGCTCGTTCGAGTATCGAGAGCCGGTCGAACGCCCCGTGCGCACGCAACTGGCCGACGGCCTCGCGTGCCGTGTGCCGGAGCCGGCCGCGCTGGAGATCATCCTGCAGCACGTCGCCCGCATCGTCGAAGTCACCGACGACGACGTTGCGGATGCCATGCGATTGATCTTCACCAGCACGCACAACGTCGCCGAAGGTGCCGGTGCCGCCGGCGTCGCCGCGATGCTGAAGGAGCGCAGCCGCATCGCGGGGCGCCGCGTCGGCACCGTGCTGGGCGGCGGCAATGTCGATCGCGAAGTGTTCGCGAAGATTCTGCACGGGTAACCCGCTGCGGCACGGTCTTCGCCCGGCAGGCGCCGAGCGGAGCGATGCAGTCAAACCGCGAGACTATCGCCGAATAGATGCCCGCACGTCGCCGGCACCTGCGTCGGCCGCAGTGCCGGCAAGTCCAGGTCGCTGCGACGCACGACGCCGTCGGCGGCCCGTTGAGCCCGTGCCCGTAGCGCGGTTTCGTCGAGCGTCAGCAACTGGCGCTCGCGCATGACGACACGGCCGTCGATGACGACGGTCTCCACCTCCTGGCCGCTCGCCTGATACACCAAGGCCGAAGCGAGATTCGAATACGGCCGCAGCGCCTTCAGGTCGACGACGATCAGATCGGCGGCCTTGCCCACGGCGAGCGACCCGACCTGATCCGCGAGGCCCAACGCCTTGGCGCCGCCGCGGGTCGCGATAGTCAACAGTTCGGACGGCCGGATGGCCGTCGAATCCATTCGCGCGATCTTGGTCAGCAGCGCGGCGGTGCGCATCTCGGTGAACATGTTGACCTGATCGTTCGCGTTGGTGTCGTCGGTGCCGAGGCCCACGGTGACGCCCGCGTCGAGCGCGGTGCGGATCGGCATCACACCGTCGGCGAGATAGCCGTTGGTGGACGGCTGCCACGTGACGGCGGCACCGGCCGCGGCGATCTTGCGAAACGCGGGCGCCTTCAGCCAGACGCAATGCGCGAGCACGAGCCGCGGCGACAACAGTCGATGGCGGATCATCCAGTCGATCACGTTCTCGCCGTCGATCATCACGTCGGCCGGTACTTCCGCCACGTGGGCCATCAGCGGCACGTGATGCCGCTGCGCCAGCAACACTGCCTTGCGGAACGCCGTCGCGGTCGCGAAGTGGGGTTCGTTGATGCCGG
>JAHCKV010000126.1 GCA_026125595.1 Burkholderiales bacterium
CACTCTCCTCTTCTTATATCTAATGGTTGCTTCCCGAGGTGTTGCACTGCAGCGTCCAAAAACTCGTCCAGGACATCGAACGCAGCGCAACGACTCTACTCCGGTCGCGGCTGAAGGTGGATGACCCGGGTGCATATTCTTGGAATTCCTGCATCGAACGATTGTTCGATCGGATGCGCGGCGACGCGCGAAGATGTGCGAAATCGCAAGCCCGCTGCGGGATTCCACGGGGTCGCCGGGGAGCGGCCAGCGCCGCCGGTCAACCGCTGCTCTTGCTGTCGAACCCGAGGATATCGTTGGCCTTGATGATCGCGTCGGCAATCTGCTCGGTGGTCAGGCGCTTCGCCATCGCCTGTTCGCGGATCAGTTTGTATGCCTCTTCTTCACCGATATTGCGGCCCTGCATCAAAACCTGTTTGGCCTTCGCGATCTTGCGCAGGCCGGCCAGGCGCTGCTCGAGTTTGGTCACGTACTTGACGCGCTCGCGCGCGATGCCCGCCTGATTCAGCGCCACCACCATCGACGTCATCACGCCGAACGACTTCACCGGAGCCGGGATCACGGCCCACGCGTCGAGCCGCAGCACCGCCTCGATGGTCAGCGGGTTCTCGTAGTTCACGACGGCGACCACCGGTGGCAGGTCGTCCCGCTTCATCCACGACAGCTCGTGAGCCAGCACCTCCGGCCGGACGCAGAAGAAGATCAGGCCCACCTCGTCGGGCAGTTTTTCGAGCGGCGGCCAGAACGCCTTGACCTGACAGCCGATCCGGCGCAACTGCGCGATCAGCTCCTGTCCGTCCGGATCGTCCGGATGGAACACGACGACCTGCAGGGACCGCAGGTTGTGCAGCAGCCGTGACAGTCCGCCGGCGGGTTTCATGGGATGCGATGGAAGGAGATGCCGGCGCTCATGCGGGCTCGACCTTGCTCGGTTCGAGTCGCACCTTGACCGACCAGTCTTCGAGCGTGTGCGAGACCAGGTACGGATCGGGCCGCACCCACTCGCGGGCTTCCTCGAGGATCTCGAACTGTCCGTGCGCATCGGCGCGACCGATACGCGGTCGCAGATAGCAATGATGGTTCTGCTCGTCCACGCGTACCAGACCCTGCGGTGCCTCGAACTCCGAACCCTGCAGGGCGCCGAGCAGCGCCGCGACGGAATCCGGGCCGACCCGACGCATCGCATTGGCGAGCAGGTGCGTCTGGAAATACGCGGCCTCCCAGCACTGGTTCGTCACGTGGTCGTCGCCGAAGCGCCGGTGGAACGCGGCGACGCAGCGGCGGTTCGCTTCGGTGTCGACCGACTGAAAGTACGGGGCCGACGTGATGTGGCCGGCGGCGACCGCGGCACCCATCTGCTGGATTTCGGCCTCGCAGGTCGTCAGGCTGGCGATGGGCATGCGCGACGGGTCGAGGCCCGCATCGGCATAGGCACGGTAGAGCATCGCGGTGCCTTCGCCGACCACGGTCGAGAAGATGAAGTCCGGCGCCGCCTTCTTGATCTGGCGGATCATCGCTTCGTAGTCGTCGCGCCGCGCATCGAGCGGGAGATACTGCTCCGCCACTTTCTCGCCACCGCGCTCGAGCACCAGATCGCTCATGATGCGATTGGATTCATACGGGTACATATAGTCGGAACCGAGCAGCCAGACGCGGGAGCCGAACGCGCGCATCATGAATTCGGCCAGTTGCACGCTGTTCTGATTCGGTGCGGCACCGGTGTAGATGACGTGCCGCGAGTACTCGAAACCTTCATACACGGTGGGGTACAGCAGCAGGCCGTTCCAGCGTTCCAGCACCGGGATCACCGCGCGGCGCGTGCTCGTCATGTAGCAGCCGAGGATGATCCGCACGCCGTCCTCGGCCATCAGTCGTTCCGCATACTCCCGATACAGCACCGGGCGCGACTGGGGGTCGTAGCGGACCACCTCGAGCGGCCGCCCGTCGATACCGCCGGCATCGTTGATCTCTTCGATCGCGAGCAGCGTGCCCATCCGTTCCGAGGTCTCGATCACCGATGTGACCCCGGTCTCCGAAAACAGCATGCCGACGCGAATCGGGTCCTGCGAATGTGCATTCATGTCATGGGTTCATGGCGTGTTCCTGCGGCGGCTGCCCGCGGAGCGTCTTTGCGCCGGGGCGAGGGGAGAGCGGTCCGGATTTCGTGCCGGACCCTCCGGGAGCAAGTCCCGCACCGGGCCGCCGACACCGCTGTAACGATGTTCGCGAACGATGAGAAAAACGGGAGGTGACTTCGTCGCCGCAGCCGCAGTAGCATGCCGATAGTACCAAACAGCACCAAACTGGAGCGGTCCCGGCCGGTGTTGTACGCCATTGGTGCGAAAGATTTCGGCCCCGGATTCTTCCGGTGACGGCGCCGAAAAGTTGCGGATTCGGGAAAACCGGAAAGGTCCGCCATGTTTCCCTCTATGAAACTCGAGATCCGCCGAGCGTTTCGCCGTATTGCAGTGCGATGCGTTTTCGATGCGCGCAATCGCTGGCCCGGTGTTTGCAGAAGATGGTCGCCGGGTCAGGTGGAGGAGCGCCTGCACTACCCAGTCGAATTCAGGAACGCGGACAAGGACGTCTGCATGTTCCCCAGGCGAGGAAGCCCACCGGTCGCATAGCGGCGGCCAATGGGCTTTTTTTTCGCGGTTCGACCGGAGAGCAGTCCGTACCGTGCGATGGCCGATGTTCCGACGAAGGATTCTTTTTTCCGTGACTTTCTGAAAGGGAATAAACCGTGAGCGATTTCAACAAAAGACGACAGTTCATCAAGACGTCCACCGCGGTTGCGGCGGCGAGTGCACTTCCGTTCCCGATGATCAACATCAAGACGGCCGGTGCTGCGGATACTGTCAAGGTCGGCATCCTGCACTCCCTGACCGGGACCATCGCCATCGCCGAGAAGTCGGTGGTCGACGCAGAGAAGCTCGCCATCGACGAGATCAACGCGGCCGGTGGCGTGATGGGTCAGAAGATCGAAGCCGTGGTCGAAGACGGTGCCAGCGATTGGCCGACCTTCGCCGAGAAGGCGACCAAGCTGATCGAAAAGGACAAAGTGGCCGCCGTGTTCGGTTGCTACACGTCCGCTTCGCGCAAGGCCGTGCTGCCGGTGTTCGAAAAGCTGAAGGGTCTGCTGTACTACCCCACGTACTACGAAGGCCTCGAACAATCTCCGAACATCCTGTACACCGCGCAGGAAGCTTCGCAGTCCGTCATCGCCGCGATGGACTGGCTGATGAAGAACAAGGGCAAGACGTTCTACATGATCGGGTCCGACTACATCTGGCCGCGCACCACGATCAAGATCGCCAAGGCCGTGCTGGCGAAGAACGGTGGCAAGCTTGTCGGTGAGGACTACTACCCGCTGGGCCACATCGAATTCTCGTCGGCCATCAACAAGATCAAGTCTTCCAAGCCGGACGTGATCCTGAACTGCGTCGTCGGCGGCAGCAACGTCGCTTTCTTCAAGCAACTGTCCGCTTCGGGCATCAACGGCAAGAACCAGACGCTGATGTCGCTGGCCGTGACGGAAGAAGAAGTGTCCGGCATCGGTGGCGAGAACGTCGTCGACACGCTGACCTGCATGGGTTACTTCCAGAGCCTGAAGAACCCCGCGAACGAGAAGTTCGTCAAGGCATTCAAGGCGAAATACGGTGCCAATCGTGTGGTCGGCGACACGCTCGAGTGCGGCTACATCGGCGTGTATCTGTGGAAGATGGCGGCCGAAAAGGCCAAGAGTTTCGATGTGCCCAAGGTCGTCGAGGCGTCGAGCGAGCTGTCCATCGACGCACCCGAAGGCAAGGTCAAGTTCCACAAGACCAACCATCACCTGTGGAAGCACGTGCGGGTCGGCACCTTCAAGGCGGACGGTCAGGTCGACATGATCTACGAATCCGCGCTGATCGAACCGAATCCGTTCCCGAAGTTGTAATCGTCAGGACCGCGGTCCACGTCGGCGGCAGCGTCGACGTGAACCGCGGTCGGGAGTTCGTGCCTCGCGGCGCGGCTGGTGGTCGGCTCCCCTCGGCCGATACCGCTTCGCGAGGCACCTTCCACCAGGTCGGTCATGGCTGAACAGTCCCCGCATCCATGACCGGATGTCCGGTCTCCGGTCACCGATTGCGAAGCAGTGCCCACCATGAATGTCGATGCTCTAGCCATGCAGGCCTTCACCGGCCTGTCGATCTTCACCATCCTGATGCTGATGGCGCTCGGTCTTGCGATCGTCTTCGGTCTGATGGGTGTCATCAACATGGCCCACGGTGAACTGATGGCCATGGGTGCCTACACCACGTTCGGCGTCGCCCAGTTCTTCAAGGCGTTCCTGCCGGGGCTGATGAGCATTTACGTGATCGTGGGCATCGTGCTCGCGTTCATCGTGACCAGCATATTCGGCTTTCTGCTGGAACGAGGGCTCATACGCTTTCTGTACAAGCGACCGCTCGATACGTTGCTGGCCACCTGGGGGATCAGCCTGATCCTGCAGCAGGTGTATCGGCAGTTCATCGATTCGCGTGAAGTCGAAGTGCCCACCGTGTCCTGGCTGCAGGGGGCGTGGCAGATGACCGAAGGCGTCACGCTGCCGCTGTCGCGCCTGTTCATCGTCGGTCTCGCGATTGCGACCGCGTTCCTCGTCTACATGTTGCTGTTCCGTACCCGATGGGGCCTTCGCATCCGGGCGGTGACGCAGAACCGCGCCATGGCGGGCGCGGCCGGCATCGATACGCGGCGCGTCGATTCGTTCACGTTCGCTCTCGGCTGCGGGCTCGCCGGAATCGCCGGCAGCTCGTTCACGATGCTGGCTTCCACCGGGCCTACCACCGGCCAGCAGTACATCGTCGACACGTTCATCGTCGTGGTGTTCGGCGGTGTCGAGAGTCTGCTCGGCACGATCCTGTCCGCGTTCATCATCGGTCAGATGCAATCCTGGTTCGAATACGGCATGAGCGGTTCCATGGCACGCGCCAGCATTCTCGCTCTGGTGATTCTGGTTCTGTACTTCCGGCCCAACGGCCTCTTCGCTGCCAAAGTGAGACGGTGATGGAAAACGTGCTTCCTGCTGCAGCGGCACCCGCCGCAAAGAAATCCCCCCTGGCGCTGATGGAGCGCTGGGGTTGGCTGATCCTCGCCGTGTTGCTGTTGGTCGTGCTGCCGCTGTGGCTCGACGTGTTCCGGCTCACGCTGGCGGCGAAGTATCTGTCGCTCGGCTTCTGTGCCGTCGGCCTCGTGCTGATCTGGGGTTACGGCGGCATCCTGAGCCTCGGGCAAGGGGTGTTCTTCGGGCTCGGCAGTTACATGATGGCGATGTTCCTGAAGCTCGAGGCGGCGTCGAATCCGGATTCTTCATCCGGCACGGCATTGTCCGCGTTCTTTGGCGGGGAAGGCATGCCGGACTTCATGGTCTGGAACTCCGTGGAAGTGTTGCCGTGGTGGTGGGAGCCGTTCCACCACGTCGGCTTCACGATCCCGGCGATCCTGCTGATTCCGGCACTGTCGGCCTTCGTGTTCTCGTACGCCGTGTTCCGCAAGCGCGTCGGCGGGGTGTATTTCTCGATCATCACGCTGGCGCTGTCCGCGATTCTCGCGATCATGATCATCGGCCAGCAGGGCTACACCGGTGGCGTGAACGGGATCAACGATTTCCGGACCTTCATGGGCCTCGACCTGAACAACGACAAGGCCAAGCATGTGATGTATTTCATCACGGTCGTGACGCTGCTCGGGGTCGTCGGCATCGGAACCTTCATCCTGCGCAGCCGGCTCGGCAAGATCCTCGTCGCGATCCGCGACCGTGAAGATCGTGTGCGCTTCTCGGGCTACGACCCGGCGATGTTCAAAGCCTTCATCTACGCGGTCGCCGCGCTGTTCTCGGCTATCGGTGGCGCACTGTTCACGATCCAGGTCGGCCTCGCATCGCCGTCGCTGGTCGGGATCGTGCCGTCGGTCGAGATGGTGATCTACGCGGCGGTGGGTGGCCGGCTGTCGCTGATCGGCGCGGTTTACGGCTCGCTGATCGTCGGCTCCGCGAAGACGCTGTTCTCCGAGAACTTCGTCGAGTACTGGATGTATTTCATCGGAGGGCTGTTCGTGTTCGTCGTCATGTTCCTGCCGGAAGGTCTCGCCGGGCTGCTCGCCCGCCTGCGGGAAGGAAAGAATCGCCGGGAGAATGTCTGATGGCCCAGATGATTCTCGAGGTCGAGGACCTCACCGTTTCGTTCGATGGTTTCAAGGCCGTGGATGGCGTCAACTTCTACGTCGAGCAGGATGAACTGCGCTGCGTGATCGGTCCGAACGGCGCCGGCAAGACGACGCTGCTCGACATGATCTGCGGCAAGACCAAGCCGACCAGCGGCACGATCAAGTTCAACCGGCGCGAGCTGTCCGAGATGCTCGAATACCAGATCACGCGGGCAGGGGTGGGACGCAAGTTCCAGAACCCGTCGGTCTACGAAGATCTGACCGTTCTCGAGAATCTCGAGATCTCGTATCCGCGCAAGCGCAACGTGCTGGGCTCGCTGTTCTTCCGCCGCAGTTCCGAGATCCAGGGCAAGATCGAATCGGTGGCCCACCAGATCTATCTGGGCGACAGCCTCGGCATGAAGGCCGGTCTGCTGTCCCACGGGCAGAAGCAGTGGCTCGAGATCGGCATGCTGCTGATGCAGGACCCCGAACTGCTGCTGCTCGACGAGCCGGTGGCCGGCATGAGCCCGCGCGAGCGGGAGCAGACAGCCGTGCTGCTCAATGCGATTTCGAAGGGGCGGTCGATCGTCGTCATCGAACACGACATGGCGTTCGTCCGGATGATCGCGCACAAGGTCACCGTGCTGCACCAGGGCAAGCTGCTGGCCGAGGGCACGATGGATCAGGTCCAGTCCGACGAACGCGTGATCGAAGTCTATCTGGGTCACTGAAGGGAACCGCCACCATGCTTTCCGTCGACGCCATCAACGTCTTCTACGGTGACAGCCACGTCATCCACAACGTCGCCTTCGAGCTCGGGCAGGGCGAGACCATCGCCATCATGGGCCGCAACGGCATGGGCAAGACGACTCTGCTGAAATCGCTGATCGGCTGGCTGCCGACACGCAGCGGCAAGGTCAAGCTCGCGGGTGCCCCCATGGACGGTGCGCCGAGCTATCAGCGGGTGTCCCAGGGGATGGCGTTCGTGCCCCAGGGCCGGATGATTTTCCCTTTCCTCACCGTCGAGGAGAACATCCTGACCGGCATGGAGCACGTGAAGGAGAAGACCGTCCCGAAGTGGATCTATGAGACGTTCCCCGTGCTGCTGGAGATGAAGCATCGCAAGGGCGGCAACCTGTCCGGCGGCCAGCAGCAGCAGCTGGCCATCGGCCGCGCCCTGGTGACCCGGCCGCGGCTGCTGGTGCTGGACGAGCCCACGGAGGGCATCCAGCCCTCCATCATCAAGGACATCGGCCGGGCCATCACCTATCTGCGCGGCCAGGGCGACATGGCCATCGTCCTGGTGGAGCAGTACTTCGACTTCGCCCGCGAGCTGGCCGACAGCTTCGCCGTCATGGACCGGGGCGAGATCGTGCTCGCCGGTACCCGCGAGACCCTGCGGGAGGATGAGGTCCGCGGCTGGATGACGGTCTGACCGGCCGCCGGTCCGGCCTGCGGCACCGTCCTGGCGTATCGTCCATGCCGGTACGACAGGAGGATCTGCATGATTGCCGTGATCTTTGAGGTGATTCCCCGCGCGGGCATGCGCGAGGCCTATCTGGGGGCCGCCGCGGACCTGCGCCACCATCTGGAGCAGTTCGACGGCTTCATCTCCATCGAGCGCTTCGAGAGCCTGACCCAGCCGGGCAAGATGCTGTCCCTGTCCTACTGGCGCGACGAGGCGGCCGTGGCGCGCTGGCGCAACCTGGAGGATCACCGGCGGACCCAGGCCCTGGGCCGCGACGCGCTGTTCGATGACTACCGCCTGCGGGTGGCCTCGGTGATCCGTGACTACGGCATGGTGGACCGGGACGGTGCGCCGGAGGATTCCCGGACGCGGCACGGCTAGGGCCGCACCAGGCTCAGGCCTCGCCGTCGGGGCGCATGCGCCAGAAGCGTTCCATGGAGATGTAGGTGAAGGAGGCGGTCCAGCCGATCAGCAGCAGGCCGTTGAGAGCCTCGGCGCCGGCCAGCAGGCGGATGGGGCCCACC
>JAHCKV010000127.1 GCA_026125595.1 Burkholderiales bacterium
TCCAGTCGTGCTCGCAGCCACCGACCATCGGCAGTTCCTGCGCCCGTGCATCCGCCATGTAGCGGGCGATGTTCCACAGGTTCTCGCAGAACCACACCAGCATGCACGCGAACGACGCGGCGTGGCGCCGGAACCAGAACGTCGCGGCCGCGGCGACCGGGAACACGAGCTGCCCGAGCGTGCCGCCGTAGACACCGAGCGGTTCGTACAGCAGTCCGAAGAAGGGATGTCCGGCTTCGTGAAACGCGAGGTTTGCGCCGTCCAGCAGATGCACCCAGCGCTGGCCGGTGTTGCCCAGCCACATGCAGTACGCGGCGAACAGCGCGACACCGATCACCGCGGGGCCCGACACTTCCGTCCAGTTCGCCCCATGGACCTCGCGCAGCCGGTCGCGCCAGTTCATGGAAAGCGACCCCGGTCGACAGGCCGCCGCCGGGTCAACCGGCTTCCGGGTCGGTCGACGCCCGGGACGGCTGCAGCGGATAGCGTTCACGCGCGCCCTCGGGTGCGGCCGCCGCGATGCGCGGCGTATCGACGACCACGTCGGCGTTCTGCGCGCGGTGCCGCAACGCGTGATCCATCAGCACGATCGCGAGCATCGCTTCGGCGATCGGCGTCGCGCGGATGCCCACGCACGGGTCGTGACGACCGAAGGTCTCCACCGTGACGGCGTTGCCGTCCTTGTCGATCGAGCGCCGCGCGAGACGAATGCTCGAGGTCGGCTTGATCGCGACGTGCACGACGATGTCCTGTCCCGTCGAGATGCCGCCGAGAATGCCGCCGGCGTGATTCGACAGGAAGCCCTCGGGCGTCATCTCGTCGCCGTGCTCCGTGCCCTTCTGCGCCACCGAAGCGAAACCGGCACCGATCTCGACGCCCTTCACGGCGTTGATGCTCATCATCGCGTAGGCGAGATCGGCATCGAGCTTGTCGTCCACCGGCTCGCCCCAGCCGGGCGGCACGCCGGTCGCGATGGCGGTCACCCGCGCGCCGACCGAATCGCCGGTCTTGCGCAGACGGTCCATGAACGCTTCGAGTTCCGGCACCGCGTCCGGATCGGCGCAGAAGAACGGGTTGGTGCCCACCGCGTCCCATGCTCGAAACGCCAGCGGAATCGGGCCCAGTTGCGACAGATACCCGCGCACTTCGACGCCGTGACGTTCGCGCAGCCATTTCTTCGCAATGGCGCCGGCGCCAACCCGCACCGCGGTCTCGCGGGCCGATTGCCGGCCGCCCCCGCGATGATCGCGGATGCCATACTTCTGCCAGTATGTGTAGTCGGCGTGGCCGGGGCGAAACTTCTGCTGGATGTTGCCGTAATCCTGACTGCGCTGATCGGTATTGCGGATCAGCAGCGCGATCGGTGTTCCGGTAGTCCTGCCTTCGAACACGCCCGAGAGGATTTCGACCGTGTCACTTTCCTGCCGCTGGGTAACGAAACGCGACGTTCCGGGCCTGCGGCGATCCAGTTCCACCTGGATGTCCGCCGCTTCCAGTGACAGACCCGGCGGACAGCCGTCCACGACGCAGCCGATTCCCGGCCCGTGGCTTTCGCCGAACGAGGTGACGCAGAACAGACGGCCCAGCGTGTTGCCCGACATCGCTATCTCTTCGAAAACAAAGGCGGAACTCTATCACGCACCCCGTCGCCATCGACATGCTGCCGGATCGGGCGCACCGCCGCGGTCGGGCCCCGTTGCAGGCAGCATCGATCGGCAGGGGTCTTGCCGGAATGTTCCGCCAGCCGCGGGCAATTCAGCGTTCTCGCCAATCCTGTCGACGGCTGCCGGACAGGCCCGATGAACGCTTCCGTGACCCCGATCCGCTCGCCGCACCTTTCCGCCTGGACCAGCCTGGCCGCGTACGACTGGCTCGACACGCCGGTGTGGGTGTACGACGTGCAGAACCAACGGCGACTGTGGGCGAACGATGCCGCGAAGACACTGTGGGGCGATGGTGCATCCGATCGGCAGCCCAGCGACGATCTGTTCGACCAGACCTCCGCCACCCGGACCCGGCTGACGATCCTGCTGGAACGCGCGTGCACCGGGCATACGCCCAGCGAACTGTGGACGTTCCAGAAGGGCACGCGCCCGATCCAGATCCTGGTCCACATGTCGGGCATCCAGACCGAAGACGGCCGCGCCGCGTTGCTGTGCGAAGGCGTGGTACCAACCGCCGACCGGATCGCCGAGAGCATCACGCGCCGCGTCGAGGCGTTTCGCCACACCGGTGCGCTGATCTCGCTGCATCGCCGTGACGGCACGGCGTTGATGCGCAATCCGGCCGCCGCCGTCGCGTTCGGGCCGTCGCGACCCGAAGTCGGCGCAGACGACCTCGCCGTGCAGTTGTCCGGAGCCGAAGCCGCCGACAAGGTTCGCCAACGCTGCGCGCTGAACGAGACTTTCACCGCACGCGTATGGGTGCAGACGCGCGCGGGTCCGCGCTGGCACGACGTGTCGGCGCGGCACCTGCAGGACCCCGCCACCGGCGAGCCGCTGATCCTGCTCGATGCCCAGGACGTCACGGAAGCGCAGCAGGCACACGCCCGCCTCGAAAGCGAAAAGAACGTGCTGGAGATGATCTCGCGCGGCCGACCGCTGTCCGAGATCTTTCGCGCCCTGATCCTGCTGGCGGAGGTGCAATGCCCCGGGCTGATCTGCTCGATCATCGGGATCCGCGACGGTCGGGTGCAGACGTTGACTGCGCCGAATCTGCCCACGGCATACTGCCACGCGATCGAAGGTGCACCGATCGGCCCGAAGGCTGGTTCGTGCGGCACCGCCGCCTGGCGGCGGCAGCCGGTGATCGTCGAGGACATCGCGACCGATCCGTTGTGGGCCGACTACAAGGATCTCGCCCTGTCCCACGGGCTGCGGGCCTGCTGGTCGGTTCCGATCCAGGACCCCGACGGCGAGGTGCTCGGAACCTTCGCGGCCTATTACGGCGAGCCGCGCCTGCCGACGTCGCGGGAACTCGCGCTCCTCGACGCCGGCAAGTACATCGCGGCCATCGCGTTCGAACGCAGCCGCGCCGCGGACGCCATCGAGCACGGCCGCCAGCAGTTGCAGATGATCCTCGACGCGATGCCGACCATCATCGCCTACGCCGACCAGGACCATCGGTATCGCTTCATCAACCGCGCCTTCGAGCGATGGTTCGGCACGACCCGCGAACAGGCGATCGGCAAGCTGTCCCGCGACATCATCGGCGAGCCGCTGTTCGACGCGATTCAACCGCACCTGGAACGCGTGGTCTCCGGACAGGAAGTCCACTACGAACGGCAATCGCAGGATGCGGCCGGCCGCCCGCGACACCTCGACGTCCAGTACATCCCCCATCTCGCCGCCGACGGATCGGTGCTCGGCCATTTCGGCATCGTCCAGGATGTCACCGGTCGCAAGGAAAACGAGCAGATGCTCGAGTACCTCGCCACCCATGACCAGCTCACGGGGCTGCCCAATCGCACGCTGCTGGGCGATCACCTCGAACTGGAGCTCGCGCGGTCGGCGCGGACCGGTCGGCACGTCGCCGTGCTGTTCGTCGACCTGGACCGGTTCAAGAACGTGAACGACACCCTCGGTCACGATCAGGGGGACCGACTGCTGCAGGCCGTGGCCGAGCGCTTCCGCACCGCCGTGCGCGGGGCCGACACCGTGGCGCGACTCGGCGGCGACGAGTTCGTCGTGCTGATGACCGATCTGTCCGATCTGCAGGAAGCCGCGACGCTGGCGCAGAAACTCATCGCGATCCTCGATGCGCCGTTCGTGCTGGGCGGGC
This sequence comes from Burkholderiales bacterium, assembly GCA_026125595.1. Classification (GTDB taxonomy): domain Bacteria; phylum Pseudomonadota; class Gammaproteobacteria; order Burkholderiales. The sequence continues at coordinate 3,781 of JAHCKV010000127.1, forward strand.
ACGAGATCTTCGTCGCGGCGAGCATCGGTATCGCCGTGGGCCCCGATGACGGCTCCGATGCCGCAACGCTGCTGAAGCACGCCGACACCGCGATGTACCGCGCCAAGGATCGAGGCCGTGGCGGCTTCCAGTTCCATTCCGCGGAAGCGACCACGCGGTCCGTCGAGCACCTGACGCTGAGCAGCGCGCTGCGCCGGGCGGTCGAGCGCAACGAGTTCGTGCTGCACTTCCAGCCCATCGTCGATCTGCGCACGGGACGTGCGACATCCGTCGAAGCGCTGGTGCGATGGCAACACCCCGAACTCGGCCTCGTGTCGCCGGCAACGTTCATTCCGTTGGCCGAGGACACCGGGCTGATCGTGCCGATCGGTCAATGGGTGCTGGAGGAAGCCTGTCGCCAGATCCACGGTCTCGACGCGGCCGGCGATCTGAGGTTGGCGGCGAACCTGTCGCCGCGGCAGTTCCGCGACCAGGATCTGGCCGCCACCATCGAACGCATTCTCGCGCGGGTCGGTCTGCCACCCGCTCGCCTCAGCCTCGAAGTCACCGAAAGCAGCATGATGGAAAATCCCGAGGCCGCGATCCGGACACTGGAACGGCTGCGCGCCGATGGCGCGTCGATCGCGATCGACGATTTCGGCACCGGCTATTCGTCGCTGTCGTTCCTGCGACGATTCCCGATCGACTGCCTGAAAGTGGACAAATCCTTCGTGCAGGACATCGTCCACGACGAAAGCGACGCGAACATCGTGCGAGCCGTGATCGCGATGGGCCACGCGCTGAAGCTCGACATCGTCGCCGAGGGGGTCGAGACCGAAGCGCAGCTCGCGTTCCTGCACGCCGAAGGTTGCCATCGTGCGCAGGGCTTCCTGTTCAGTCGCCCGCTCGACTGCGAAGCGCTCGCGACGTGGCTCGCACGAACCGGTCCGCCGATGTCCGCCGCCTGACGCAGCACGCTCGGGCAGTCCGTCGCGCCCCGCGCCGGCCGCGGTAAACTGGCGGCCTTCCACGTCGAGCCCCGGACGACCCGCCCATGCAGCAGTACCACGACCTGATGCGTCGCATCCTCGATACCGGTGCCCGCAAGACCGACCGCACCGGCACCGGCACGCTGAGCGTCTTCGGCGCGCAGATGCGCTTCGATCTGACGGACGGCTTTCCGCTGATCACGACCAAGAAAGTGCACGTGAAATCCATCGTGCACGAACTGTTGTGGTTCCTCGCCGGCGACACCAACGTGCGCTATCTGCGCGAGAACGGCGTCACGATCTGGGACGAGTGGGCCGACGCGGACGGTGACCTGGGTCCGGTCTACGGCTACCAGTGGCGCTCCTGGCCGACCCCGGACGGCCGTCACGTGGACCAGATCAAGGGCGTCATCGAGTCGCTGCGCAGCAACCCCGATTCCCGCCGGCACATCGTCTCGGCGTGGAATGTCGGCCAGCTCGATCAGATGGCGCTGCCACCCTGCCACGCCTTCTTCCAGTTCTACGTGGCGGACGGACGGCTCTCCTGCCAGCTCTACCAGCGCTCGGCCGACATCTTCCTGGGCGTACCCTTCAACATCGCCTCCTACGCGCTGCTGACCCACCTGATCGCCCGTGCCGCCGGGCTGGAGGTGGGCGACTTCGTCCACACCCTCGGGGATGCGCATCTGTACAGCAACCACCTGGAACAGGCCCGGCTGCAACTGACCCGCGAACCTCGCCCGCTACCTCGCCTCGTTCTCAACCCTGACGTCACCAGCATCGACGCCTGGACCCTGGCCGACATCGAGGTGGCCGACTACGACCCCCACCCTGGCATCAAGGCGCCGATCGCCGTTTAGCCGGTGATCGGAGCGCCCGGCGTGCCGGAGTACCATCGCCGGGTGCGAAACGGTGAGATCGATTCCAGCGGCATGACCGGGAGTGCGGGGGCCACGACCCTGGGTACGCTCCACCACGACACCTACTTCGAACGAATGCGCGCCAGCCTCGGCGACAAGGCGCAGCTTCTGGATCACCTGGTGCCCGGCAGCGTGCTGGATGTCGGCGCGGGCGATGGGTCCCTGGTGCGGGTGATCCGCGAGCATGGTTGGCAGGCGACCGGCATCGATGCCTCCCCGGAGTCTGTGGCCCGATCCGGCGGTCTGGTCGCCCTGGGCTACGCCGAGGAACTCGCCGACCATTACCCGGCCGGGTCCTTCGACAACTTCGTGTTCTGTTCGTCGCTGCACGAGATCTGGTCCTACGGCGATCGGTGGGATACCTGGACGAAGGTACTGGGCCAGGCCGCGCGATTGCTCGCGCCCGGTGGGCGGCTCATCGTCCGTGACGGCGTCGGCCCGGCCGAGCCGGAGGCGATGTGGCAGCTGACCCTCAACGATCCGTCGGACGGGTTCGCGTTCCTGGATCAGTGGCAGGGCATGGCTGAGGAACTGCTCGGCCCGGTGCGTATCGATCGCCTCGGCGACGCGCTGGCCGGCCCTGCCTGGCAGGTGACCGAGTTCCTGCTCACCTATGGCTGGGGTTGGGGCTCGCTGCCCCGCGAAGGGGCCGAGTTCTACACCGTCGCCGGCACCCACGCCGGCTGTTCCGCGGCCATCAGGCGGGCGACCGGTCTGTCGCCACGCTTCTCGCGCGCCTACCTTCAGCCCGGCTATCGGCAGCATTTCGAACAGCTCGGCCGGCTCTCCGCGCAGCCGGACGCCTGCCCGGTACCGTGGGCCGAACAGCAATGCCATCTGGGTGTTCGAAGAGCTTGCCGTAACCGGGAAGCCTTCCATGCCGACAGGTCTGCCGGCAGGTCCGGGTGGCGGACGGTAGCATCGCGGGATGCGGATCATTGGGATTGCGATCGTCGGCTCCAACGGCGTGATCGGGGACGGTCACAGCCAGCCCTTCCAGATCGCCGAGGACCGGGCGCGCTTCAAGCAGGTCACCCTGGGTCATCCGATGATCGCGGGACGACGCACCCACGAGGCGATCGGACGCTGGCTGCCCGGGCGCACCACCACGTGGTCACCGGCGACCCCTCCCGCACGTGGTTCGCCGACCGACGGCCGCGCAAAATGGGCTACGCTGTCGCGACGCTCGAGGAGGCGCTCGAGCTGGCCCGCTCGCTGGACGACGAGATCTCCGTGGCGGGCGGCGGCAGCGTCTACCACCAGGCCTGGCCGGAGCTGACCGAACTCGACCTGACCGAGGTGCACGCCGAGGCTGAAGGCACGGTTTTCCTGCCGCCGGTCGAACCCAGCGAGTGGCAGGAGGTCACCCGCGAACCACGCGACGGCTTCGACTTCGTCCGGTACCTGCGCACGGCCGAATCGGCCAGCCTCGACTAGGAGTGCGCGCCACCGCCAGCGTCCTGCACCTCGACCTGGATGCCTTCTTCGCCGCCGTCGAGCAGCGCGACAAGCCCTCGCTACGCGGCAAGCCGGTGATCGTCGGCGGGCTCGGGCAGCGTGGCGTCGTCTCGACGGCCTCGTACGAGGCGCGACCGTTCGGGGTGCATTCCGCGATGCCGATGCACGAGGCCCGGCGCCGCTGCCCGCACGCGGCCTTCCTGGCTGGACGGTTCGACGCCTACCGGCAGACCAGCAGCGTGGTGATGGGGCTGCTGCGGGAACTGTCGCCCGCGGTGGAGGCGCTGAGCCTGGACGAGGCGTTCGTCGATCTGGCAGCCGGAGCCGCCCGCCCGCTGGCACCGGCCGATGTGATACAGCTGGCCGAAGGGCTACGCAGGCGAGTGCACGAACAGACCGGTGGGCTCACCGCGTCCGTCGGGTTGGGGACATCGAAGTTCATCGCCAAGGTGGCCACTGAGCTGGCCAAGCCGGACGGGGTCCGGCTGGTGCCCCCGGGGGAGGAGTACGCGACGATCGCGCCGCTGCCCGCCCGGGCGATTCCCGGGGTCGGGCCGGCCACCATGGAGCGGCTGGCGCGGCTCGGGGTGCAGTTGGTGAGCGACCTGCAGCGCCTGTCGGAGGCGGAACTCGTCCGGGCGCTGGGTCGGTCGGCGGGGGAGGGCCTGTTCCAGTTGGCGCAGGGCCGCGACGATCGTGCGGTGGAGCCCGACCGGGAGACCAAGTCGATCTCGGTGGAGGACACCTTCGCCACCGACATCGCGGATGTCGCCACCCTGGCCGGGGTGCTGGACGGACAGGCCGCCCAGGTTGCCGGGCGGCTGGCCAAGGCTGGGCTGTTCGCCCGTACCGTCACGATCAAGCTGCGCTGGCCCGACTTCTCGTCCGTCACCCGCTCCCGCACCCTGCTGGGTGCCACCGACCGGGTGGAGGTGATCCGCCAGGTCGCCCGCGAGCTGCTGAGCGGGGTCGACACCAGCGCCGGCGCCCGGCTGGCCGGCGTCGGAGTGTCGGGCCTGGTGGGGACGGCGCA
>JAHCKV010000128.1 GCA_026125595.1 Burkholderiales bacterium
GCCAGCCGCGCGACGATCACTTCGCCGCTGTGCACGCCGCAGCCCACCGACAGATCGGGCGTGAACGGCTCATCGAGTGCGGCCTCGCCCCAGCGCTTGACGCGTCGGGCCGCCACCACGATGTTCAGCGCCGATTCGATCGCCAGCGACGCGTGGCTGCGCGCTTCGTGCGGACTGTTCTCGAACAGCGCGATCAGCCCGGTGGCGTCGATGCGCACGACCCAGCCCCCTTGCGCATTGATCGCGTCGCGGGCTTCTCCGAGAAACCGCTGCAGCAGCGGGTCCAGGCTCTTCATGCGCAACGAACGCGCCATCGACACGAGATTGCGCAATGTCACGACGAGCACGCTGGCGGTCTTCGTTTCCATCGACAACTGTTGGCGCAGGGCGGGCCGTGCGGGTGCGTCCTGCGACGCCGCCGCGGTGCCGGCAGGGGCGCGGTCGGCGGCGGCGGGGCTGCCTTCGGTCAGCCGTGTGGTCACCGTTTCGACCAACGCCGTACGGGCGAAGGGCTTGGTCAGCACGCGACCGGGCGCGATGGCAGAGGCCTGGGCGATCGCGGCAGCATCGTCCGCCGGCACCGCGAAGATGATCGGAATGTCCGCGGTTCGCGTCGCCGCGCGCAGGTTGGCCGCCAGCGCGAACGCACCGGCATTCGCCAGTTCCGTATCGATGATGATGAGGTCCGGCGGACGGTCGTTCGACACTTTCAACGCGCGCCGCGCGTCGTCGACGGCAGTCACTTCGTGGCCGGCGGTCACCAGATGCATGCGGCACCAGTTGCGCAGACCGAGGTCGGGTTCGACGATGAGAATTTGGGCCATCGGGATTCTCCGGTGCGTCAGCCGCTCGGGGCTGCGACTTTTTTCGGTTTGATGCCGAGCGATTGCAGCACTTCGCGGGCGGCGCGCTGCCCGCTCTCGACTGCGCCATTGAGGTAGCCCTGCCAATCCAGCGACGTGTGTTCGCCGGCGAAATGACAGCGGCCTTCGGGTTCGGGTTCGATGCCGTACAGGGTCGTCATGTAGCCCGGCGGATAGTACGCATACGAGCCCGCGCTCCACGGGTGCCGATCCCACGCATCGCGAATCACGCGGCCGTTCCAGCGGGCCGTCACGCCGGCCCAGACCGGTTCGAGATCGGTGAGTGCCGTCTGCGCAGCATTGGCTTCGGTGTCGTTGCCGGCCGCGGTTGCGCGGTCGCCGCCGGACCAGAAATTCAGGATGCCGGCTGGTCCCGATTGCGCTCGGGTGACATCCCAGGTGCTGTGGAAGCTGCCGGTGTTCATCGCCAGCATGCCGTTGGCACCGCGCTGGTTCCAGATCCGTTCGTCGAACTGCAGTTGCAGCTTGGTGCTGCGGCCCATCGGCAACTCGCGGATCGCGCGCAGTTTGAGCGGCCGGAAGCCGGCGCGGGTCAGGTCGACCTGGCGCAGCAGCGTGAACGGCAGCGCGAGGATCACGCGGTCGAACCGGGCGGTCAACGTCTTGTCCGGTGTGGCCAACGACAACCGCAACCGGCGATCGGGCAGTTTCTCGATGGCGGTCAGTCGCACGCCGGTGATGATCTGCCCGGGCATGGCAGCCAGCAGTCGCTGCACCAGCAGATCGTTGCCGCCCCGAATGTGGAATCGTTGGTCGGATGCGGCATAGGGGGCGAACGCATCCCGCGGCGATTCGGCCAGCGCCAGCACCAGGTTGATCGACGACAGCCGTGTCGTCTCGATGGCGTATTCCTCGGCGTACGCCGTGTCGAGCAATTGCCCGAATCGCGATGCACGTCCGCCCGGAACGTGACGGTCGATCCAGTCGGCGATGCTCATCCGGTCCAGCTGCCGCGCGAACCGGTTCGAACCCGTGTAGCCGTAGTGATCGCCGAGCTGCTTCGCGTGCTTCTGCACGACGGGGAACACCGCTTCGAAATCGCGGGCGATATCGGCGTGCAGGTACGGTGCGCCATCGATCCACACCCGTTCCGTGGTGCCCTCCGGTTCCGCGGCGAGCACATCATCCAGTTGCAGCCCGACGGCCTGTGTCAGCGCGATGATTTCGGCGTGGACGCTGTCGATGAACTCACCGCCGCGTTCCGCGATCTGGGTGTCGGCGAAGATCCCGCGTTCCGATCGACACCGACCGCCCACGCGATCGGCCGCTTCGTAGACGGACGCGTGGATGCCGGCCTGCTTCAGTACGTATGCCGCCGTCAGGCCGGCGAGTCCGGCGCCGATGACGGCGACCTCCGCTTTCGATGCGGCCTGACCGGGAGCGATACCGAACGCGGAGGCTGCCAGCGCGGAGCCGGCCGCGATGAACGTGCGCCGGTCACGCGACGGGGCGTGCCGTCGATGCACGGTGCCGGCAATGTGCCGTATGGCGCGGAGCAGAGGCGAATGGGGCATCGGGGCGATGGTCTACGCGATGATCCAGGATTCTTCGAGTCGTCCGCCGCAGTGACGGTGCGTCAGCGTGACCAGTTGATCCAGTGCGGCTTCGAGCATGGCACGCGAGGTCGCGGCGTTGCCCTGCAGGATGTAGAAACAGCCGGTGGTGTCCGCCGTGACCTTGGTCCTCTCGCATTGCCGGTGTTCGAGACGACACAGGATTTCGCCGGTGTCGTCGACATACGCGTACTCGCCGGCGCCCACCGGTTCGGGCGCCGATGCGCCGAGCGGCACGAATCGCTCGTGGCCGGTCGTCAGGCGCAACGTGATCGCACCGTCGACGCGCGACAGGTCGTGGGCGCCGAGGGACAGCCGGGTCGTCAGCGAGACACCGTTGTAGAGATCCACCAGCGGGTTGATGGCCGGGACGATACCCTTGCGCAGGAACAGCGCCACCAGCGATTCGGCGGACGCCGGAAACCGGCGATTCGAGCGGCCGATCGCGTCGTGCAGCGTACGGAATCCGGCGAGCACGGGATCGTGCTCGATGCAGCCGTCGGTCAGTTCTTCCCGCAGATGTGTCACCAGATCACGACGCCAGGATTCGAGGGTCGTCGACGGGCGCCGGTTGTCGAGATCGGTGAGCACGGCGAACGCGCCGCGTACCCCGAGCGCGCGGACCGGTTCTTCGATGTGAAACCGCAAGGTGGTCGTCGTGGGCATGGTCGGAACGGATAGCCGGCGGAGTGTAAACCACCGGCGCGGACCGGCCGTCGTGGCGTCGATCGGGTATTCTCGACGCCCATCGGCGAGGGCCGGCGCGGGGGATGAACGCAACATGGAGCGGAGCAGACGGGTGTGGATTCTGGGTGGTGCAGTCGCGTTGCTGGGCGCCTGCGCGATGCTGCCGCCGAAGGTCGAGCCGCCTTCGGTGACGGTGTCGGATTTGCGGATCGGCATGGCGGGGATCATGGAGCAGCAATATTTCGTGAAGCTGCGCATCCAGAATCCGAACGACCTGGACCTGCAGGTCAGGGGTGTGAGCTTTGAGCTGGAGCTGAACGACCGCCCGTTCGCGAAGGGTGTGAATGGCGATGCCGTGACGGTGCCGCGGTTCGGCTCCGAATTCGTCGAGGTCGAGATGGTGAGTTCGCTCACCGGCATCCTGCGGCAGCTGGGCACGTTCGGCAGCGGCACCAACAACGAGCTGCGTTATCGCATCAAAGGCCGCCTCGTGACGAGCAACGCCGGAACGTTGGCGTTCGACGAGCGCGGCGATCTGAAGCTGGGCGCCGTGCCGTCGCCGGTGCAGTGACCCACGATTCGAAGAACGGGGAGGATGGATGGAAGACAAGCTGTTTTCGGTGCAAGGGCAGATCGTGCTCGCAGTCGGCGCCAGTCGCGGTATCGGGTTGGGATTGGCCGCCGGGTTTGCGGCGCGCGGCGCCCAAGTGATTCTCGTCAGTCGCGATCAGGCGATGCTCAACGCGGCCCGCCGGGAAATCGAACGCGACGTGCCGGTGGAGACCATGGTCTGCGATGTCGCCCACAGCGACGACATCGCCCGCATGGTGGAGGCCGTGATGGCCCGTCACGGCCGGATCGACACGCTGCTCAACGTGGCCGGCGTCACGGTGCGCAAGCGCGCGGAGGCATTCACGGAAGCCGAGTTCGACCGGATCCTCGGCATCAACCTGCGGGGCAATTTCCTGGTGGCGCAGGCGGTGGGGCGGGCCATGCTCGAACAGGGATCGGGCTCGATCATCAACATCGATTCGCTGACCAGCTATGCGCCGCTGTCGGGCACGGTACCGTACGCAATCACCAAGGGCGGCATCTCGAACATGACGCGAGGGTTGGCGCAGGAATGGGGGCCACGCGGCGTGCGCGTCAATGCCATCGCGCCGGGATTCTTTCCGACGGCGCTGTCGCAGAAACTGTGGGCGCAGCCGAAGATGCAGGCGTGGTCCGATCAGGTGACGCCGCTGCGACGGCTCGGCGTGGTCGAAGATCTGGTCGGTGCCGCGATTTTTCTCGCATCGGCCGCGAGCGGATTCGTGACCGGACAGGTGCTGCGGGTCGACGGTGGCGTCAGTGCGGGGATCAACTGGCCAATCGAGCTCTGAGGAGTCGAGCCAGCGGTCATTCACAACCAGCGTTAGTGCCGATTTCCACGCCATCCCGAATGAAGTCACCTCCGCTGGCGACGCAACTGGACCCGTGGTCTAAGAGGCGGCGACACTTCCGGCCCGGCCCAATCGCTTGTCTGCTTTTATTGCGCTTTCCCGAATGTCCATGATCAAGTTGACTAGGAAGAAGATGATTTTCATCCTCCTAGCTTCGCATCTTCTCGCTTTCGGGTTGGGCGTGCTCGCGATAGGGCCCATTGCTTACCGACAGATGGTTGAAAATCTACTCATGTTCCAGGAACAAACAAACGCGTATGAGTATCGGGCAATGCGCGACATCTCCAGGGCGCTTCGGGATGAGGATGTAGCGAAAGCAATATGCCTTTCGGAGATGGCGGCGAGTTCGTATTTCGACGATCTAAAGGCATGCGTAAACGATGAGCGTTGCGCCAAGCGCCTAGATCGGCCGTTTCTCAATTTGATACCCGAGGTTCATGGCGATGGTTCGTTGGGGTTCGAGTACGTGAAGCCGGGGTTTCGGGTATGCCGTCTATGAGCGCTTCTGAGGAGCGGGGTTCGATTCCTCGGTGCCGCTGCAGGTCTTCTATCTACACTGCAGGCTCCGTCGGAGGGCTAGCAATCCTCTATCCGACATGCCCCTGCAATGCCCGCAGCCAGCACGCTACCGCTGCGGCACCGGCGTCGGGCGCGCCGACGGCGCGCGCACCCAGGTAGCTGGCGCGGCCGGCGCGCGGTGTCATGCGTACCGTGTCTTCGACGCCGCGTTCCGCCGCGAGCACCGCGGCGTTCCATGCATCGCCGATGCTCATGCCCGAGTTCACGCCGTCGTCGAAGGCGAGGGCGGCCGGCACCAGTGCGTCGAGCATGGTGCGGTCGCCGGATCGGGCGCCGCCCAGTTCGCCGATCGCATCGACCGCATGACGGAATGCCCGGGCCCAGTCGGATGCGTCCGGATTGCCGGGTGCTTCGGCCAGGCTGCGTGCGGCGCGCAGCAGGGCGGTGGCATAGAAGGGTCCCGAGCTGCCGCCGATGGCCTTGCGCAACGCCGCGCCCAGCGCGGCCAGCGTCGAGTCGGGTGTGCCCGCGGCTGCGCGTGGCAGTTGCTCGATCGCGTCGGCCGCGCGTTTCATGCTCGCGCCGAGATCGCCATCGCCGGCCACGGCATCGAGTTGCGCCAGCCGCGCTTCGTCGTTGCGCAGTGCGTCGGCCACCGCGCGTAGCGCGGGTTCGAGACGGGCGAGCCACGCCCGTGCAGCCGCGTCGAGTGGCGCTGGCGTTTCGGTCGGAGTTGGCGTCGCCGGGGGAGGCGCGACGATCTCGAGGTTGACCGGGCCGCCGCGCGGCCAGGCGCGCGCCAGCGCGGGAGCATCGAGGAGCATGAGACGTTCATCATTCACGCGCAGCACGGTGAGCGAGCAACCGCGCATGTCCAGCGCCGACATCAGGGTGCCGGACCAGATTCGGGAGACGACGATGTCACGCTGCTGCAGCCGCGCGAAGGCGGCGCGCAGCACGATGGCCAGTTCCATGTCAGGCGTGGCGCCGAGTCCATTCACCAGCAGCGCAACGCGTTCGCCGGCCGTGATTCCGAGATCGTCGACGATGCTCGCCACCAGGGTCTCGGCCAGTGCGTCGGCCGGCATCGGCCGGGTGCGTTCCACGCCTTTCTCCCCGTGGATGCCCAGGCCGAGTTCGATCTCGTCGGCGGCAAGGCTGAAACTCGGTGCGTCGGCACCGGGCAGGGTGCAGCCATCGAGCCCGACCCCCATGCTGCCCATGTCGGTGGCGGCGCTGCGTGCGACTGCCGCCACGTCGCGCAGTGGCAGCCCCTTCGCCGCCGCTGCACCGGCGATCTTGTGCACCAGCACCGTGCCGGCGATACCGCGGCGCTTGTCGCGTTGCGTGTGCGCGCGCAACGACACGTCATCGGCCACGACCACCACTTCCACCGGAATGCCTTCGGCCCGCGCCAGTTCGGCGGCCAGGCCGAAGTTCAGCCGATCGCCGGTGTAGTTCTTCACCAGCAACAGGGCACCGTGGGTCGGACCGGCCGTCGCGCGGATCGCCGCCGGCACCGCATCGGTGGGTGGTGACGTGAACACTTCGCCGCAGACCGCGGCGCTGAGCATGCCCTGGCCCACATAGCCGGCGTGGGCCGGTTCGTGGCCGCTGCCGCCGCCGCTGATGATCGCGACCGGACGGGCCTCCGGCTGTGCCGGTATGTCCCGGCGCAGCAGCACGTTCTCGTCGTTCAGGATCACGACGCCGGGGCTCTGCCGTGCGATGCCTTCGAGCATTTCGCGCACCACGGCGGAAGGCGCGTTGATCAGCTTCTTCATGGAAGTCTCCTCCGTAGGGAAACAACAGACACGGGGTCGCAGCGTGTCCGCTGTCTGCTCGGGAGACTACCGTAGCCGCCTGCGGGCAGGCGAAGGGCAAGATGATCCGCCGTCGGACGGATCATCGCCGGGGAGGGAGGTCAGCCCGTCCGTCGATGACGAACGAACATGCATCCGCGCCGAAATTCAACGCGCGGATGTGCGGTTTCTCAGTGGCTGATCATCCACGGGCGCTTCGAGGGGAAGGACTTGGCGCCATCGGCGTGGGTGCGGGTGGCCTTGGCGGAAGCACTGCCGCAGCCGCAGCCCGGACCGTGGCGATGGGTCGGTTCGAGCTTGCCCGACTCCTTCGGTGCGTGGGCGCTGCGTTCGTTGATCGCGTGGGCGGTGCGCGTGGCGCTGGACATGCCGGAGAAGGCGGGGGCGCTCAGCATCGCGCGGGGCGCATCTTCGCCACAGTCGGGGCACGCGTGGGGTTCGCTGGCGCGGGCCATGGGACGCAATGCGTCGAAGCCGCCGCAGGTGTCGCACAGATATTCGTAGACGGGCATGGTGAAGGACTCCCGGTGAATCGTCGGAAGGTCCCACCCGCCGTCGGGCGGGTGGGACGGTCTCGCTGCGGTATATCGGATTACTTGTCTTGCGACAACGGCATCTCGATACCGGGCGTGACCAGCTTGGTCGGGCCGCTGGCGCTCGGGTTGATGTCGAAGTCGAAGATCTGCGTGGGCAGCCACAGCGTGGCGCAGGCGTTCGGAATGTCCACCACCCCGCTGATGTGCCCCTGCACCGGTGCCGTGCCGAGAATCGAGTACGCCTGGGCGCCGGAGTAGCCGAATTTCTTCAGGTACTCGATCGCGTTCAGGCATGCCTGCCGATAGGCGACATGCACGTCGAGGTAGTGCTGCTTGCCCTGTTCGTCGACCGAGATGCCTTCGAAGATCAGGTAGTCGTTGTAGTGCGGCGTGATCGGGCTCGGCTTGAAGATCGGGTTCTTGATGCCGTACTTGGCCATGCCGCCCTTGATCACGTTGACCTTCAGGTGCACCCAGCCCGCCATCTCGATGGCGCCGCAGAACGTGATCTCGCCGTCGCCCTGGCTGAAGTGCAGATCGCCCAGCGACAGTCCACCGCCCTTCACATAGACCGGGAAGTAGATCTTCGAGCCACGCGACAGATCCTTGATGTCGCAGTTGCCGCCGTGTTCGCGCGGCGGCACCGTGCGGGCACCCTCGGCCGCGATCTTCGCCTTCAGGTCACCGGTGGCCTTGCCCGCGT
>JAHCKV010000129.1 GCA_026125595.1 Burkholderiales bacterium
GGCTCGGCCGGCACCGGCATCTTGGCGGCCTTGCCGGCGAGATCGCCGTAGGCCCGCTTGCGACCATCCGGCGCGATCACGAAACTGTTCTCGGTGCGCAGCGTCGCCGGGTCGACCTTCCATTCCGCGGCGGCGGCGGCGACGAGCATCTCGCGTGCAGCGGCCGACGCTTTCCGCAACGGCGCCCACATGGCGCGGACGGTCGTGGAACCGCCAGTACCCTGCACGCCGAACCACGGATGCGCGTACTTCTTGTCGGCCGGGGCCACTTCATAGCGGACCAGCGACCAGTCCGCATCGAGTTCATCGGCGACGATCATCGGAAACGACGTCAGCACGCCCTGCCCCATCTCCGCCTTGTCGACGACGACGGTCACCGCGCCGCTCGACGCGATGCGCAGCCACGGATTGGGCGTGAAGGCGCCGGGTAGCTCGCCGGCACCGGCGTGGGCCGGCGTCGGCGGACCGAAGCCGACGGCGAAACCACCGCCGGCCAGCGCCATGGATTGCAGCAGGAATGTGCGACGGGAAACCTTGGGAAGGATGGCGTTCATGTCGAAGGCTCCGATCACGCTGCGGCGGCTTGCTGGATGGCGGCGCGGATGCGCGAGTAGGTGCCGCAACGACAGATGTTCCCGCTCATCGCGGCGTCGATGTCGGCCTCGGACGGCTTGTCGTGGGTCGCGAGCAGCGCCGCTGCGGACATCAACTGTCCCGACTGGCAGTACCCGCACTGCGGCACGTCCAGCGCGATCCACGCCCGCTGCAACCGCTGACCGGCGGGGGTCGTCGCGATGGCTTCGATGGTCGTCACGGCCTTGCCGGCAGCAACGGACACAGGCGTCATGCAGGACCGGATGGGCTTTCCGTCCAGATGGACCGTACAGGCGCCGCACAGCGCCATGCCGCAACCGAACTTCGTGCCGGTCATGTTCAGTTCGTCACGCAGTACCCACAGCAGAGGCATGTCGTCCGGCACGTCGACGCGGACCGGTCTGCCATTCACGGAAAGGGCAATCATCGGGCTTCTCCAGCAACGGGGGGGGCATTCGAGGGGCTCGCGAACCCGATGCGGCCACTCCGTCGTGGAGGCGGCGCGTCGATTCGCAGCCCGGAGGCTACAGATGACTAGTTACAACAGTCAATATTTGTAACTATTCACGCGACGGATAGCGCTTTGCACCGGACCGGCAAGCCGGTCCGACGCAGCGCGCTCGGCGTAAGAAGAGATCGGGAGAAAGCGCCTTCGGCCGGACGGCGTCGGGCGAGCGACGAACGGCCGCTCAGTCGGCGGCGTCTTCCATGTCCTTGAGCACCAGCGGCCGGACCAGTTCCAGCGCTTCGCGCAGCGTTTCCTCCGGCAGCTTGTTCAGGGCATCAGCCAGCACGTCACCGGCCGCATATGCGTCCTCGGGCAGGTCCTCGGCGTGGAGGTTGGCCACGAACACGGACGCGGCACCGACCGTCGTCAACAGGACCTGGCGTTCGGTCATCAGCATCTCGACCTCGGCGCGGAGCATGGCGACTTCATTGGGGTTGGGTGCGGCAGCAGTCATGGGAATCTCGAGATCGGGTCGGGGACAGCCGGATGGTGCCACACAGGCGCGCCGACCGCAGCCGGCACCGCGGCGGAGCGTGCATCTCGGCAAACGCTCCCAGTCGGTGCACCGCACCTTCGGATCCGGCAACCCCGAACCGATGCCGTCGTGGCAAAAATCCTTGTCCGTGCTGGGGCTTTCGGCTCGATGATCGTGTACGGGCATCGCTGGCATCCCGATTGCAAAGTCGAAGCACAGACGGTGAGCAGTTTTCGGCAGGACGCCGGAGACGTCGTCAGGGCAGCTAGGGTTCCGGTCGCGTGCCGCGCGATGTCTGGTCCGAGAGCGGCCCGGCTTCCGGTGACGGAGGCTCCACGGAGGGATAAAAGCCCGGGAGAGCGATCGAGCTCCCCGTGTTTTCATCCGACAACCGGGAGATCCCCATGCCGTTCAAGGCCGCTCACCTCCGCCGCTTCCTCGCCTCGTCGCTCTGCGGCGCGATCGTTGCCCTGTCTTCCCTCGCCGTCCAGGCCGCCGGGCCGGTCAAGATCGCGACGGTGATCTGGATCGGCTACAGCCCGTTCTACGTCGCCGAGCAGCTCGACCTGTTCAAGAAGTCCGGTCACAAGGTGTCGCTGCAGATGTTCAACGACCCGGCGCTGATTCCGCCGGCGGTCACCGGCGGCTCCGTCGACGGCGGCATGATCACGTACGATCAGGTCATCAGCTCGGTGTCGAAGGGCTCGACCATGAAGGTCGTGATGCCGATCGACTACTCGAACGGCGGCGACGCGATCGTCACGACCATGGACATCAAGTCGATCAAGGACTTCAAGGGTCAGAAGATCGCGTTCAATCCGCTGTCGCCGTCAGACTTCCTGCTGTCGTATGCACTGCAGACGAACGGCCTGTCCGAGAAGGACATCAAGCCGATCAACATGAGCCCGGAAGGCGTTCCCGCGGCGTTGGCATCGGGCAGCCTGAAGATCGGCGTCACCTACCAGCCCAGCGTCAACGAAGTCGTGTCGATGGGCGACGGCAAGAAATACAAGGTGATCTACTCGACCAAGGACGCGCCCGGCCTGATCACCGACGTGCTGGTATTCAAGTCCGAGTACATCAAGAAGAACCCGGACGCGGTCAAGGCACTGATCCAGGGCTACATCGACGGCCTCGACTACATGCGCAAGAATCCGGATGAAGCCGCGAAGCTGGTCGGCAAGGTGATGGGCATCTCGGGCGACGAAGTGAAGGAACAGTGGGAGGACGTCTACAACATGCCGGCGTCCGAGTTCGGCAAGGTATTCACGAAGAGCACCGACACGACGTCGCTGTTCGGCAGCGGCCCGATCATCGCGAAGATCCTGAAGACCAAGGGCGAGATCAAGGCGATCCCGAAGACCGAAGACACCTACGACGACAGCATCGTCAAGGCGTACATCAAGTAGCGAGGCCACCCCCATGGCGGATTCCATCTTCCGTTCCCCGCACGGCGCCGTTCCGAACACGCTGGCGTTGAGTTACACGGTGGGCGGCTATGCCGTGGGGGTATGGCTGCTCACCGTCGGCCCGTGGTACCTGAACCTGCTCGGCGTGCTGCTGACGGGCCACGCGCTGGTCTACGCGGCGTACTACATCCACGAGTTCGCACACCAGTCGATCTTCCGCAAGGCCGACGCCAACAATCGGTGGGGCGCGTTCATGGGGTGGCTCACCGGCAGTTGCTATGCGCCGTTCGCGGCACTGCGCCGCAAACACATGCGCCACCACATCGACCGAGCAGACGTGCTGACCTTCGACTACCGCGCGTTCCTGCGCCGGCATCCGGCGCTCGAGAAGCTGACAATGGCGCTCGAGTGGGCCTACGTGCCGGCGGTCGAGTTCATCATGCACGCCTACGTGATCGTGCTGCCGTTCATCAAGCCGGAGCGCGCCGGCGATCGGCCCCGCATCGTCGCGACGCTCGCCGTTCGGGCAGCAGCGTTCGCGGCGCTCGGGTGGTATTCGCCGAAAGCGGTGATCCTGTATCTGGTGTCGTACATGATCATGCTGCACGCGCTGCGCTTCACCGACGCCTATCAGCACACCTACGACGCCTATGCGGTGCTGGAAGACGGCGGGGCGATTCCGGACGACAAGGTGCGCGATCGCACCTATGAACAAGCGAATACGTACACGAACCTCGTGTCGGTGGCGCACCCGGCGTTCAATCTGCTGCTGCTGAACTTCTCGTACCACAACGCCCACCACGAACGGCCCATCGTGCCCTGGCACGATCTGCCGAAACTGCATGCGAGTTTGTACGGGACCGATCTGCGGCCCTACGTCCAGTTGCTGCCGATGACCGAGCTGCTGCGCGGCTATCACCGCGACCGCGTGAAGCGCGTCACGTCCGACGACTACGGTTCGGTCGGCACCGGAACGAACAAGGCCGATCACTTTCTCGGTGCGTACGGCGTGTCGTTCCTGACCGCGGTCTGACCCGATGGTGCGCTACGGGTTGGAAGGAGCGCCAGTCCTGGTGACCGGCGCGGCGACCGGCATCGGCCGCGGCCTGGCCGAAGCGTTTGCGCGCCAGCAAGTGCGCCTCGGCGTCGTCGACCGCGATGCGGCGCGATTGGACATCGCCGCGCAGGAACTGTCGCAGTACACCGACGTGACGCCGTTCGCGTGCGATCTCAACGACGACGCGGCGGTGGCCGTGCTCGCGTCGCAGGTCCGATCGGCGTTCGGCTCGTTGCAGGTGCTCGTGAACAACGCCGGCACCGAGTACGCCACGCCGATCGACGATCCGTCCGACGACTTCATGGCGCGCTGGCGCTGGCTGATCGACAACAACCTGATCTCGATGACACGGGTGATCCGGGCGCTGGCGCCGCTGTTGTCCGACGGCGCGAGCGTCATCAATCAGTCATCGCTGTGGGGCCATTGCGCCGTGGCGGAGTACTCGGCGTATGTCGCGAGCAAACACGCGGTCCTCGGACTGACGCGATCGCTGGCGTGGGAGCTTGCCCCGCGCGGCATCCGCGTCAACGCCGTGTGCCCCGGCTGGGTCCGCACCGAGGCGTCGATGCGCTCGCTGCGCCAGATGTGCGAAGCGACGGGACGCGCGGAATCCGACGTGCTGGCCGAGATCCTGTCCGCGCAGCCGTTCCCGCAGTTGCTCGAACCCATCGACATCGCCGGCCCCTATCTCTTCCTCGCCTGCGCCGACAGCCGCTGCATCACGGGGCAGTCGATCCTCGCGAGCAACGGCGACTTCATGCACTGATGCCCACCTCCATCGATCTCTCCAACCGTATCGCTCTCGTCACCGGGGCTGCATCCGGCATCGGCCGTGCGACGGCTATCGCTTTGGCAGCGGCCGGCGCGCGCGTGGTCGCCAGCGATCGCCGCGATGACGACGCCCTCCGCGCGACGCTCGCCGCCATCGCCGGCAACGGCGGCACCGCCATCGCGATCGCCGCCGACGTGACCGTCACGGCCGAAGTCGAAGCGCTGGTGGACGCGGCGGAATCCCGGCTCGGACCGATCGACATTGCCGTGCACTGCGCCGGGGTGCTGCAGGAAAAACCGTTTCTCGCGACCACCGACGTGGATTGGGACCACGTCGTCGGCATCGATCTGAAGGGAGTGTTCCTGTGCTGCCGCGCGGTGCTGTCCCGCATGGTGCCGCGGGGTCGCGGCTGCGTGATCAACGTGGCGTCCGAACTGGGCTATCTGGGTCGCGCCGAGTACGCGCCGTACTGCGCGGCCAAGGCCGGCGTGATCGGACTGACCCGATCGCTGGCGCGCGAGTTCGCGCCCACGATCCGCGTCAACGGTATCGCGCCCGGTCCCATCGACACGCCGATGCTGTCGGCGCAATACATGAGCGCCGAGACGCTGGTGAAGGAGAAGCAGATTCCGGCGGCCCGTTTCGGCGACCCCGCGGAAGTCGCGGACACCGCCGTGTTTCTGGCGTCCGATCTGTCGAGCTACTACTTCGGACAGATCCTCGGGCCCAACGGCGGCGCGTACATGGGCTGAGCCGGATCAGTCCCGTTTCGCGAATGCCTCGGTGAACGCGTCGACCGAGCGATCCATCAACTGCTCGAAGCGCTGTTTCAGCGACGGCGACATCTGGATCAATCGCGAGCGGCCATCGGCCGGATTGTCGACTTCGATCAGATACCCCTCCTCGATCGCGCGCCGCACGTACTTCATCGCGGTCTGCACGCCGACACCCTTCACGAAGTTGTAGGCGTCGGTCTTCGCGACCGCCGCGCCGCCCTGCAGCCACAGCTCCGAGAACAGCCGCGAGAAATAGACGTCGCTGAAGCCGGTTTCGTGGAAGGCCTCGACCCACGCCTCGTCCAGTTCGCGCAGCGCCAGCAGGAAACGCCGGCGCTGTTCGGCGGCACTGCCTGAAGCGGCCTGCACCGAAACCGGGCTCGCCGGACGGGACGGCGCACCGGAACCGGCGCGCCGCGGGCTCCGGACCGTCGCTTCGCCGGCCACCGGCGGCATCACTTTCGCTTTCCGAGTCATGGACTTCCGTTTGCCTTCGCACACCACGATCACGCGCCGTGACCGCGGAACGAAAACTGCTTACAATTTTGTAGGTACTTTTCGGTGCGGTCGGAGGCAACTTAGCCGCTGACCACCGGCAGCGCAACCCTGCGGCGAGGAGGACGGTTCCATGTCGACGACGATGCCCAATGCCCGGCGGGGTCTGATGCGCGAGCGGGAAGGCATCGTGCCCAATTCGCTGGCCATCGGCTACGCGACGATCGGCTGGCTCGGCAGTTTCGCGTTGATGGGCGCGGACGCCGTCGCGCTCAACATCGTCGGCGTGCTGCTGTGCGCCCACGCGATGGTGATTGCGGCCTACCTGATCCACGAAGCCGCCCACTACACGTTGTTCACGACGCCCGCCGCCAATCGCGCGGTCGGCGAGTGGGTCAGCTTCATCGCCGGCAGCTGCTACGCCTCGTTCGAGCGGATCCGGCACATGCACATCCGCCACCATCGTGACCGCGCCGACGTCACGTGCTTCGACTTCAAGGGGCTGCTGCAGCGCCATCGGGGCCTGCGGCGCGGGCTCGAAGCGCTCGAATGGGCGTACATCCCGGCCACGGAAGTGCTGATGCATCTTCAAGTGGTGTGGCGGCCGTTCTTCGTACCGTCGCAGCGGCGCCATCTGCCACGATCCGCGACGATGCTGGTGGTGCGGCTGTCGTTGCTGGCGCTGGTCGGCCTGTGGTCGCTGAAGGCATTGCTGCTGTATCTGCTGGCCTACGGGCTGCTGCTGACGGTGCTCAATTTCTTCGACGCGTTCCACCACACGTTCGATCAGTACTTCACCGAGGCCGACCAGCCCGTGCCGATGAACGGCCGCGACCGCGTCTACGAACAGGCGAACACGTTCTCGAACGTCATTTCGGCGCGGCATCCGTGGCTCAACCTCGCGACGCTCAATTTCGGCTACCACAACGCCCACCACGAACGCGCCGCGGTGCCGTGGTATCGGTTGCCGGCGCTGCACCGGCAGCTGTACGGCGCCGGCGGCGACCCGACCGGTGGTGGTCTGATGCCGCTGCCCGATCTGCTGCGCACCTGGCATCGCAACCGCGTGCGCCGGGTCAGCGGTGAAGACTACGGCGCGCCACCCGCCGGGCCGCTGAAGGCGGACGATTTCGTCGGCGCCCACGGCGTGTCGTTTCTGACCGTCATCTGATCGCTTCGTCCTTCCATCCGCCGCGCCGGGGAGTCCCCATGTCGATTCGTCCTTTCCTCCGCTTCGCGGCCGCCATGGTTCTCGGCGCCGCTTTCGCCACATCTGCCGCTGCGCAGAACGTCCAGTCGATCAAGCTCGGCGTCGTCACGTGGATCGGCTACGGCCCGCTGTACATCGCCGAATCGCTCGATCTGTGGAAGAAGCACGGGCTGAAGGTGCAGTTGCAGAACTTCACTGACCCGGCGCTGTTGCCCGGCGCCATCATGGCCGGCGCGCTGGACGGCGGACTGCTCACCTACGACCAGCTGGTCGGCCAGGTCGCCAAGGGCGACACGATGCGCGCCGTGATGCCGCTGGATTTTTCCAACGGCGGCGATGCCATCGTCGCGACAACGGACATCACCGGGATCCCCGCGCTCAAGGGACAGAAGGTGGCGTTCGCGCCGCTGTCGCCTTCGGACTTTCTGCTGTCGTTCGCACTGCGCAAGCATGGGTTGAAGGACGGCGACGTCAAGCCGGTCGGTGCCGGCCCCGAGGCGGTGCCGGCGGCCATGGCTTCAGGCCAGGTCAAGATCGGCGTGACCTACGAACCGATGATCTCGCAGATCACGGCGATGGACGGCGGCAAGCGCTTCCACGTGATCTATTCGTCGAAGCAGTCCCCCGGGCTGCTGTCCGATGTGCTCGTGTTCACGGACAAGGCCATGAAGACGCGCGGCCGCATGATCAACGGCGTGATGGCAGGGTACCTCGAAGCGCTCGAGATGATCCGCACGCGTCCGGACGAATCTGCGAAGATCATCGGCAAGGCGCTCGGCATCAGCGAGCAGGAAGTGCTGGAACAGCAGCAAGCGATCTACGCCTTGT
>JAHCKV010000013.1 GCA_026125595.1 Burkholderiales bacterium
GAAGACATCCGTGCCCGGGCCGCACGGCAGGGGCGTGACCCGGAGACAGTGAAGATCTTCTTCGGCCTGCAGGTGGTGCTGGGCCATAGCCGCGACGAGGCGGAAGCGAAGCATGCGTGGCTGCGCGACAGGATGCCCGTGGAAGCGTGCCTCACCATCATGTCCGGCCACATCGGCATCGATTTCTCCAAGTACCCGTTGGACAGCGTGCTCGATGGCAGCGATCCGGGTGCCGTCGGCATTCGTGGGCTGTTCGACTCGCTGCTGGTCAGCACCGACGGCAAGCCAGTGACCCTGCGTACGGCCGCGCAGCGCTACGGCATGGGGCTGGGTGCGCCGGTGGCCGTTGGTACGCCGCGCGATGTCGCCGACCGCATGGAGCAACTGATCGACGAGGGCAGTGGCGACGGCTTCATGATCATGTCGACTTACATGCCGGGTTCGTTTCAGGAATTCGTCGACGGCGTCATCCCCGAGTTGCAGCGCCGAGAGCGCTTCCGTACCCGGTACACCGGGCGAACCTTGCGCGACCATCTGCTGGAGTACTGAAGCCCTATCCACGAATCGACTATCCAAGTAAGCAAACGGTATTTGGTGAGGGCGATGGGCGCTGGTACCGTCCAGTGTCTTTCCCCCACGCGCTGTTGTCACGTGTGACACGGCCCCGCTTTCGAGATGTCCAAGCCGTTGCTGCAGTTTCCGAATCCCCACGAGCACGCCCTGTCGATCCGGGCGAAGGCGTTGGTGTTCGAGGATCCGAAGTCGCAGGAGTTGCTGCGGCGGATCGACCTGGTCGCGCCGAGCCGCGCCAACGTGCTGATCATCGGCGAGACCGGTACCGGCAAGGAGCTCGTCGCGCGTCACGTCCACGCATTGAGCGAGTACCGCGACGGCCCGTTCGTCGCCGTCAACTGCGGGGCGTTCTCGGAAACCTTGGTCGAATCGGAATTGTTCGGCCACGACCGCGGTGCGTTCACCGGGGCGGTCCAGTCGAAGCCGGGGTGGTTCGAGGCCGCCAATGGCGGCACGCTGTTCCTCGACGAGATCGGTGACTTGCCGCTGACCATGCAGGTGAAGTTGCTGCGGGTGCTGCAGGAACGCGAAGTCACGCGCCTGGGTTCACGTCATGCGGTGCCAGTGGACCTGCGGTTGGTGGCGGCGACCAACGTGCGATTGGAGGAAGCCGTGGCGGCGGGACGCTTTCGCGAGGATCTCTATTATCGCCTCAACGTGGCGACCCTGACCCTTCTGCCGCTGCGCGATCGGCCTGGCGATATCCTGCCGCTGGCTCGACACTTTCTGAACCTGTACACGCGACGGCTGGGGACCGAGCGGATTGCGTTCTCGGCGGCAGCCGAACGGGCGCTCGAGCAGCATCCGTGGCCGGGCAACATCCGCCAGCTCGAGAACGTGATCCACCATGCGTTGCTGGTCTGTCGTGGCAACAGCATCCAGCCCGCAGATCTGCATCTCGCTGCGCCGAGGGTGACAGACGTTGCATCACCCATGTCGCCACCAGCCGGTGCCGGACGCGATCCCGAAGCGGCCTTGCGCGCCGCGCTGCTCGATCTGTTCGAGACCGACGCGTCGGATCTCTACCACCGGATCGAGGAAGCGGTGGTCCGTACGGCGTTCGAGTACTGCCATGGCAATCAGCTGCAGACCGCGCGGCTGCTGGGTATCACGCGCAACGTGTTGCGTGCGCGCCTGCAGAAGATCGGCGAGTTGCAGGTAAGTCCGTCACGCCTGCGCGTGGCCGACGATGAACAGATCCCGTCGTTGAGTCCGGATAGCCATCTGAGTGCTTCCCAAGGCTACGCCTGACGATCTATCGATGTGCGTTCGCGTCCCGCACCGGGATGCCGAACTCGCGATGACACACTTCGGCCAGCAGGCCGACGCCTTCGCGCAGCGTCTGTTCCGACGGATGGGCAAAGCAGATGCGGATCCGGCTTCGCCCCGGCGCAGCGTCGGTCATCCACTCCGCACCGGGATTCACCGAAACACCGGCAGCGAGTGCCAGTTGCTGCAGGCGTGTGGTGTCGACGGCTTCCGGCAGCGTGATCCACAGGAAGATGCCGCCTTCGGGGTAGTCGAACATGGCCGCTTCGCCGAATTGCTCGCGCAGCGCTGCCACCAGCACGTCGAGCTTGCGCTGCAGCACCTTGCGCAGTGATGCGATGTGGGTGTCGAAGTGCTGCTCGCAATACTCGGCGAGCGCCATCTGCTCCAACGCGCCCGAACCGCCGTCGCTCTTGATCGCGAGGATGCGGCTCATCACCGGCCAATCGGCGACGAGGTAGCCGATGCGCAAGGCCGGCGCGACGGATTTGGAGAACGAACCGATGTGGACGACGCGATCGCCGCCCGGCATGCCGCGCATTGCTGGCGGACGTGTGCCGGACCACACGAGATCGGAGTAGCACTCGTCCTCGAAGATCGGCACGCCGTACTGCGCGGACAGCGCGAGGATCTCATTGCGTCGTGCCGTGCTCATCACGGTGGCCGTCGGGTTCTGCACGGTCGGGATCGTATAGATGAACTTCGGGCGGATGCCCTGTCGTTTCAGATCCGCCAGCGTGGCTTCCAGCGCCGCGCTGCTCAGCCCGTCGTGATCGAGCGGCACGCCGACGATCCGCGCGCCGACGCGCTGCAGCCGGGTGATGGTGCCGCCGTAAGTGGCTTGTTCGACGATCACGGTGTCGCCGGGTTGCACGAACACGTGGTTCACGAGATCCAGGCCCTGCAGCGAACCAGACGTGATCAGCACCTCATCGGCCGTGCAGGTGATGCCGGCGTCCTTCGCGAGCTTGCGGGCGATGTATTCGCGCAACGGTTTGTAGCCGAGCGGCCCACTGTGCAGGCCGTACATCGCCAGCGTCTTGCCGTCGCGTCGCAGTGCCGTGGCCGCCGCCGCGATCAGTTCTTCGACCGGAACGCTGTCGGCATCGTTGTGGCCACCCACCAGGTTGTATTTCGGATAGCCGCTCCACTTTGCAGCCGCGGGCGGCAGGTCGGGGCGGAACAGCGTGGCATCGTCGAACAGGCCGGCGGGCATGGTGTGGCTCCTCTCATCGTTCTGGTTCTTGTTGTGCGGCGCGCCCACGGAGGCGCGCGGAGCGGATGATTCACGCTCCGGCGGCCGGTTTCAACCGCGATTGCGGGCAAACAGTTCTGCCGTCGGGGCCGGATCAGGCGACTTCGATCCGTTTTACGTCGCCGAGAACGAACACGTACGACGCCGCGCCGATCAACGCGACGGCGCCGACGTAGGCCAGCGCATAGTGGAACGAACCGGTGGCCGCGACGATGAAGCCGATGACCAGCGGCGTCACGATGCCGGCCAGATTGGCGGCGAAGTTGAAGATGCCACCGGTCAGGCCCATCAGATTCTTCGGCGCGATGTCGGAGATCAGCGTCCAGCCGAGGCCGGTCATGCCCTGGGCGAAGAACGCCACCGACAGGATCGCGATCACCGCCAGGTCGGTGCCCGCGTAGTTGGCGAGGATGATGGTCGACGCACCCAGCAGGCCGGCGATGATCGGCAGCTTGCGCGCGATGTTGGCGGAGCCTGTCCGCTGCAGCAGCGCGTCGGAGACCCAGCCGCCGAACATCACGCCCACCGCCGCAGCGAGGAACGGCATCACCGCGAAGAATCCGATCTTGATCCATCCCATCTGCCGCTCGGTGGCGAGATAGGTCGGGAACCAGGTCAGGAAGAACACCAGGGTCGAGTTGCCGCCGAACTGGCCGATGCACGCGCCGACGATCTGTCGATGGGACAGCAACGCCCGGACCCGCGCCCACGAAAAGCCGCTGGCATTCGGCGCCGATGGTTGCGCCAGTCCGCCCCCGGCGGCGATGTAGTCCAGCTCGGCCCGATTCACCGTCGCGCTCTCGTGGGGCTCGCGATACTTCCACCACCACACCAGCGCGAACACGATGCCGGCGATACCGGTGACGAAGAACAGCGAGCGCCAGCCGTAGTGGCCCATCAGCCAGAACAGCAGCGGGCTGAAGCACGCCAGGCCGAGGTACTCGCCCACCGTGTAGACGCCGGTGGCGCGGGCACGCTCCTGCTGCGGAAACCACGTGCTGACCACGCGACTGTTGGTCGGGAAGCACGGCGCTTCCGTCAGCCCGAGCCCGAAGCGGAATCCGAGCAGCGAATACAGGCCGGTCGCCAGGCCGTGCAGCAACGTGAACACGGACCACAGGCCGACCGACAGGAAGTACGTCAGCCGCGAACCGAAGCGATCGAGGAACACGCCACCGGGAATCTGCGCCAGCGCATAGGTCCACGAGAACGCCGAGAAAACCACACCCATCACCGCGGCGGACAAGCCCAGATCGCGGGACAACGTCGGAGCCGCGATGCCGAGCACCGTGCGGTCCAGGTAGTTGATCATCGTGCCCATCGCCAGTAGGGCCAGTACGACGAAACGTGCGCGGGTGGGTTTCACGGGCGGTCCTCCGCCATCATCTGCGCAAAGTGCCGCTTCATCCGCTCGGCATCGGGCGGCGTATCCGTGAAGAGCCGGAACGCTTCGACCGCCTGATAGACCGCCATGCCACCGCCATCGAGCGTGCGGCAGCCGATGCGCCGCGCCGCGGTCAGCAGCGCGGTTTCGAGCGGAAAGTAGACGATCTCCGCGACCCACAGATCCGGTCGCAGCAGATCCGGTGGCAGCGGCAATCCCGGATGCGCCGCCATTCCGGTGGGTGTGGCATGGATCAGACCGTCAGCAGCGGCCATCGCCGAAGGCAGATCGTGGCCGGCGACGGCGCGG
The DNA here is from genome assembly GCA_026125595.1 of Burkholderiales bacterium. Taxonomy (GTDB): domain Bacteria; phylum Pseudomonadota; class Gammaproteobacteria; order Burkholderiales. The sequence continues at coordinate 4,791 of JAHCKV010000013.1, forward strand.
CCTTCGCCGAAGCGACCGCACAGCGACTCGGCCAAATTCGTGGCGCGGCCAGTTTCCACATCGAAGAGCGTCAACTGCTGCGTGCCGAGTGTCAGTGCCGCGTGCGCGACCGCAGCGCCGGCCCCACCGGCCCCGAGCTGCACCACGCGGTGCAGTGGCGCGTCCGTTAGCCCCTCACGAAAGCTCCGCGCGAATCCCCACCCGTCCGTGTTGTGCCCGACGCGCTTGCCGTCGCGCAACACCACCGTGTTGACGGCACCCAGCGCGCGCGCGTCGTCGGACAGCGTGTCGAGCAGCGGAACGACCTGCTGCTTGAACGGATGCGTGATATTGAGACCGGAGAAGCCCGTCAGCTGGGCCGCTGTCAGCAGGCGCGCCAGCAGCTCGGCAGCCGGCACCATGCGCTCCACGTCCAGGAGTCGATACGCATAACGAAAACCCTGCGCTGCGCCTTCGTGTTCGTGCAGCGCGGGCGAGCGAGAAGCCTGGATACCGGCACCGATGAGACCGATGAGGAACGCGGGCGGAGCGGACATTGATCGACGGCGCGGCGACGCGGGCGGTTTGAAGGCCGCGGAGTATCGCACGGCCGCCGAGCCGGGCGCGGCGTCGGTCTGATCGGTCTGCTTCGGGCTCCGACGGAAAAGCGCTATGCCACCTCATCCTGCAATACGACGTCAGCCGAAGCCCTTCATCAGATTGATCCACTCCAGCGTCGAACCGGTTGTGAGCAAGACGATCAGCGCGCGGATGAACGGTTGATCGAGAAGAGGCGCGTATGCCCCGGTCTTCAGCGCGCCGACGTCCTGTCGCAGCGCGACGAGAGTCCGGACGGACTGCCGCCTGACATCGCTGTCGACGGGATCGCTGTTCCGGACGTTGGTCAGCAGTTGCGCAAGGTCTTTATCGACTTCGTTTCGTGCTCGGATCGCGGTTCTGCTCAACATCCACGCATTCAAGATACTGATCGTCACGATGGTCGTGAAGTAGATCCAAAGACTCGCCGGGAATGTCTGATTCTCGAACAACCGCCACCGGGCTACGACCAGCAGCGACGTGACAACCAACGGGACGTACACAAACCAGCGGACCGGTTTGGTCATCTCATTGATGAACTCGAGGTACAAAACCCGACCCACCAGTCGTCGGACTCTGCGTGTAGTGCTTTCATCTCCCAAGCGAGATCTGCCCAGGTCGTTACTCGTTCCATAGAGATTCAACCGCTTATCGATCAGATCCTCCGCTGGATCTGACAGGTGCATACCGAGGTCTTTCAGGTGTAACGAAGCGCCCGCCACAAAGAGCCGCACGGATCGGAGATACATCCACGCGGCCACTGCCAGGGCGCAAAGCACGATGTTCCCCATGGTCCTGGACAGCGAGTTCAAACTCGACATGTAGTCCCCACGGGACGGGACGTTCGGATCAATGAGCACGAACAGAAGAGCCAGATAAGCCAGAAACAGGAGGAGGCCACCCAAGATCGCTTTCAGGCCGATCAACTGGGTACCCCGCACTGCTTGAACCCAGGACTCCGTCAGACTCGCTACAGCCTTATTCTGCGAGTCGAAGCCGAGGTACTGACGAGAAACCGACAACCACCAGATCAACCCAGGGAATTGGATGGCGTCGGTAGGGCTGTCTTTCGCGCCGGTTGCAGCGGGACCGGTTCCGGCCGCAGGTCCGGCGATGGTCAAATCGCAGGACGGCCACTCCCGTACTTCGGCAGAAAACTTTAGTAGTGCAACCACTCCGACGGCAATCGCGAACCCGCGGATCAGTGTGGGAGCCCAGAGCGAAAGGCCCTCGAACAGGAAGATGGGCTCACCCTCCCCGGAACAGGATTCCGCAACGGCACCGAACGCCAGGACCCACCAATAGATCGTGAACGCGATCGCCACACAGAAGATCAGGATGCCCGCCCAATGGCCGAATTCCACCCATGCCCGATCGCCTCTGGTCGCTTGGACGAGGCGCGGACGCTTGAGCCACATGCCCAACGATGTACTGGCGTGTCGCCAAACGAAGTACAGCGTGAATCCGACGATGGTGATGATCAGCAGGGCGACCGACATCTGGTAAACGCCATCGAGCTGCGTCCATCGCGCGCGCGCAGCTTGGCCGAGCTGACATACGGGTCCGGTCGTTCTGAGATTCACGGGTCCGGACAGCCCGAGTTCATAGACCGATACCTCGTCCTTGGATGCCTGGGGGATGTCCGAGCTCAGCGCAGCCTTGAACGCCTTCATGTACGAGACTTGCTGCATGCTGCGGAACGCAGGAAAACCGTGAGCGTCAGCAGGAGAACTGATGCTATAGGAGGAACCGACGATCAGGTTGCGGGTGAACGGCCGGTTCTCGGGGTCGAACAGAACCGCATCCAGATCGGTGGTGAAGAACCGTGCGTGCGGTAGTGCGTCTCGCATCAAGCGCATGATCGAGACCTTGTCATGCGCGTCAGAACCGAAGATGCCGACGGCGAACACCTGTTCCGTATCGAGCCGCTTCTTGCTCACGTCGGCGACGATTTGATCGACGAGACGTCGGATATAGTCGAACTGTTGTTCCCCCGAAGAAACCATATCGCGGCTCGCCGAGAAGTAGCCCTCTTGCCCCTTCTCTTTTGAAGAATCGGACGGCTTCCGGCGTTCATTCAGCGTTGCTGTCGCGCGTGCGTCGTTCACGGACTTCAGGTACTGATACGTAGTCAATCCGCGGCTGTCGGGAATCTCAAGAAGATGGCAATCGACGTCGTGGCGGCCGCCCTGGTTAGAGCGTCGATTCTTGATGCGTTGAAGCTCAGTCTGAACTTGGCTCGGAAAAGATCGAGCATAGAGAGAGTCTGCTTCAGAGACGATGATGAGGCCGCATTCGCGCGGCCGTACTGCACGTCGCCGTTGGTCGATCTCCTCCATCAGCTTTCCCAGGACAATGTCGTCGGTGGTGACGGTCCTGATGAACGTCACGCCGCGTGAAGCAAATTCACAGCGTATGCGTTCGTTCGGATGAGGCGGACAGTCAGAATTGCCTCCCCACTTCGTCGATCGCCATTGCAGCGCTGGTGTTTGGAAAATCTGCTCCGCCGATACAGAAGAAACCGGTGAATACAGGCGTGCCCACGAGTCTTCATGGTGTGTTTCGGTCGGAACTGCGATCAGCGGAATCAGATTGTCCGTCCCGGTAGGGCCAATTATCGAAACGTCAAATCCGCGGTCGCAGCCGGCGGCGGTCTTGCAGAATCCCTCACGCTTCTTTTTCTCACAATCTGTGTGCGATTCATTCTGGATAGATCCCCGGATCTGATCGGCGGCGTTACGGATGCTATCGAGTGTCTCGAATTGATCCTCGTCCAGCCAGAGCGCAACGGCGAACGCACCGCTGGGATGTTGGAAGGTCTCAAAGGGTACGAGCAGTTCTCTGGCGGTCACTTCACCGCGCTTGAGTGGACAGCAGTCAGTGCATCGGTTTGCACAGCACTCAGTTTTCGGAGGCGGCTCTTCATTCCGATTCTTGGCTGGATTCAGTGTCGTGTCAGCCGCCTGGGATACGTCCTCATTCCAGTTCTTGGACATATCGATGCGCACAACGCCCAGATGGGCTTCATCGATTGGCGACCAGCCACCAGAAAGCATGGCGATCTGAAGCGCTACTCGAACGCGACGACGCGACTCACCGGCGTTCCACGAGTTACCGGATCGGGCTTGGACAAGTAAAAGTTTCACTACGGCTGGGGATGGGGCATCGGCGGCGCATCGGGAGGACCGTGCTGGCTTCTCCAGTAGCGCTAGCTGGTGCTCCTGTTGGAAGTCGCAGTCGACTCTGGAGGCAATGTTGCGAGTTTCCGCACTATCGAAGCGCTCTCGAATCCGATCGGTCAGGCATTTAGCGGGCACGTCGAAGCCAGAATCGTTACACCCTTTATCCTGCGGCTTTGACGGGGACGAGTTGCCTTTCTCGGCGGCTTCTTTGGTGGCGTCGGCGACCGCCTGAAACGGGTCCGACCAAAGGCGAGCTTCAATTCTTTCCAAGGCGCCGAGGGCCGGCTGTGGTTTGATCGACTGCGAATCGGCGCCCTTCGGTGTTTCGATGCTCGGTACATTGAGAAAGCGGGGTACTGCGAGGAAGCCGATCAGAGCGAGGGATCCGATGATCGAGATGCGCTGCGAGTCGGAGAACATGCGGACCTCTTGCTATGGCGGTTTAGCGAGCGACGGTGCCGTTCGCGGCGAACCGTCGCTGAGGAGCTACGAAGAGAGAGCTTTGGATCGCTTCTGCGCGCCGGCGAGGGCCGCACGCAGTTCCTTGTATTCATCCCACCGGAACTGACTGAGGAATGCTTGCGCCGCCATCGCGCCGCGCGCAAACAGATCGATCTTCGCCTTGGCGTCGAGCCGAAAGTCGAGCCAGTTGTGATCGCCGGTGTCGATCTCCTTCACCAGATGCCGGAAGTCCGGGTTGCGGCGAATGAAGTCGAGATCCAGCGTGGAGCGCGCCGAATCGAAAATGGCGCCCACATAGGAAGATGGACTGGATATGACGTTGTGGGAACGGCGGTCGATGCCGAGCTTGACGCCGAAGGTCGGGTTGAGGGGCACCCGGTCCGGCTGATGGAAGATGTCGATCGGGAAGTTCGACATGATGCCGCCATCGACGAACAGGACTTCCTTCGGCGGTTGCCCGTGGAAGTCTGCGAGAGCGGCCCAGCGGGCATCGGTATCCTGCGGGCAGTTCGTCACCTTCAACGGCGCAAAGAACAGCGGCACCGACATGGATGCGCGGACGAACAAGGCAGGATCCACCAATGTCGGTTGCTGCCAGTACAACTCGGCCATCCGCGGAAACTCGACCTTGGTCTGTGTGGTGACATCCGCTGCGACCAGCGCAAGATAGGGACGGCAGTCCTCGTCGGTGATGGGTTTGCCATCGCGAACGCCGGGCCGGATGTGAAGGCCGGCGGGGCGCTGATCGAGCTTTGCCGTTAGATCAGCGACGGTTCTGATGCCGACATCCCGCAGCGACTTCTGCAGCCACTCGAGGAAGCGGGTGCCGGGATTGATGCCCAGATCATCCTTGAGGTTGTCGACGACCTGGGTGGCTTTCCACAACAGTTTGAACATTCCCGCTTTGTTGAGCAGCGCCTGCGTGAAATCGCGAGCGTCTCCATCGCCGTCGATGAAGGATTCCAGCGGGATATCCGCGAGAATCTCGATCAGGCGCTCGGCCTTCGCGGATTCCGGAACGTCCAAGGCCGCAAGCATGAGGGCGTTGACCGACCCGGCGGAGGTTCCGCCCAAACCGAGAAATCGAATACCGGCCTGCTCGAGCGCGTACGTGTAGCCCAGCAAGGCAACGCCGAGAACGCCACCGCCCTCCATCACGAAGTCGACGTATTGGTGCCCTGCGGCGTCTACCAAGTCGGAGTACTGGTGATCCCGGGAAAGTGCACGAATCAGTCGGATGGCTTCGACGACTCGTGCGTCCGTGACGAACTGGGCGGCGTCCACACTGTCCCCTGGCCGAAAGTCGGTTTCTCCGTGGACCGCTGCAGGGACGGTTCCCGTGCGCATCGAGCACGACGGAGAACGAATCCAGCAGGCGACCGCTGATACGAGCGGCAGACATGGAGCGAGCGGATTGACTGGCGACATCCACTTCCACGCCTGCGTCGTGTCAGCGAAGGTTGAGCCAACGACCGTTTGATTTCAATACGCAGGTACCGAGACTTATTTCACACCTGCAGTGAGTCGCACGTCATTGTCGTCACGCTGACGCTATGACCACCTCCACGCTGTGCACCGCCGAACTCTCGGCGATGTCGCTCTTGGTGCCCGGGTTCAGCACGTTGACGTTGGCTCCTTCGGGTTCGAGGGAGGGCCAACGGCCCTTCGGGAGCAGCGCGACGCCCACGGGGACGTGATCGGCAACCGCCAGTCGCAGCGCGAGCGTGCCGGTGGGATTGGAAAGCGCCACCCGTTGTCCTGCCGCGAGTCCGCGCCGTTGCGCATCGGTGGGGTGCAGCCAGACGGTCTGCTCGCCGAGCTTGCGTGTGATCTTGTCTTCATTGCCGTAGCTGGAGTTCATCAGCATCGGGTCGGCCGGTGACAGCAGCCGCAGTCGATCACCGCCGGGCGGCGCGTCCGCCCGCGCGGTCGGCGCGCGTGGCAATCCACAAGTCTCCCATTCCGCGGAAGCAACTTCGATGTGGCCGCTCGGCGTCGGATAACGGCCATCGGCGAACGGCAGCTGAATCTCGTCACGCCAGAAGACGGTTCCCGCCGCCGCGAGTTGATCGAAATCCATGCCGACGCCGGTTTGCGCGAGCAGGCCGGCGATCAGCGCGTCGTCCGGTTCGTGCAGCGGCGCGTCATCCCACTCCATCGCGGTCGCGAGCCGCCGGAAGATTTCCTGATTCGGCAAGCTCTCGCCCATCGGTGCCATCGCCTTCACCTGGGCCGATACGGTGTAGTCGAAATAGGAAAGCTGCAGGTCGTCGAATTCGAGGAACGACGCTGCCGGCAACACGTAGTCGGCGAAGGCGGTGGTGTCGGTGGGGAACACGTCGATTGCGACGTGCAGCAGATCTTCGCGTTGCAGTGCGCGGCGCAACCGGGATTGTTCGGGGCTCGACGCCGCGATGTTGTTGTTCCACGTGAACAGCGCGCGGCTGCGGTCGGCGTTCTCCAGCGCGGATGCCAGATCCATATGGCTGATCAGCGATGGCGGCCCACGGCGCAGTGCCGTGCCGGCCAGTGCGTCTCCATCGATGCCGCGCGCTGGAAACGTGTTCAGGTACAGAAAGCCGGTACCCGGTCGGCCGATGTTGCCGGTGCCCACCGGCAACAGCGATACGGCGCGCATCGCGTTGCCGCCATGGGTCTGCCGCTGCATGCCTTGCCCCATCCAGAGCATCGAGCGGCTTCGGCCATACCAGTCGGCCGCCTGCTCGATCTGTCCGACGGGAACACCGGTGACTGCCGCCGCATGTTCGGGCGTTGCAGTGGCGATGGTGGATTCGATCTCTGCCCAGCCGACGACATGACGCCCGATGAAATCGTGGTCCAGCTGCCCGTCGCGGTGCAGGACGTGGAGCAGAGCGAACGCGAGCAGCGCGTCCGTCCCCGGGCGTGGCTGCAGATGCAGATCCGCCAGTTCGGCGGTCGGATGCCGGATCGGGTCCACGACGATCAGCCTGGCGTGCCGCTTCATGTCCGGCAGCCAATGCTTGTGCAGGTGCGGCGCGCTGGCGGACGGATTCGCGCCCCATACGAGCAGACAATCGGTGTCGGCCGCGGTGCGCGGATCGAAGCCGACAATCGACGTGCCGAACATCAGCCGCAACGCTTCGTGTCCGGCCTTGTTGCAGACCGTGTCCGGATCGACCTCGGTCGCGCCGAGGCGATGGAAGAACCGGCTCGGAAAGTTGCCCGCCAGCAGCGTGCAGGTGCCGGTGTAGTGGGTTTGCAGCACCGATTCGCCGCCGTGTTCGGCAACGATGCCGCCGAGCCGCTCGGCGATCTCGCGCAATGCCACGTCCCACGGGACGACGTCGAAGGTGTTCGAGCCCTTGCTTCCGCGTCGTCGCAGCGGATGCAGCAGTCGCCGCGACGGATCGATCCACGCGCTGTTGTACGCAACGCTGCATTTGCCGCACAGCGCGCCGTGGGTGCGGTGGTGGTCGCGATCGCCGACGACGCGGGTGACCGCGCCGTCCTGCACGAAGGCGATCATCCCGCAGGAGTCGTAGCAGTCGCGCGGACAGGTCGTTCGGATGGATTGCTGCTGTGGTTTTGGCATGGCGGCGCTACTCGTGCAGTGGAGATGCTGGGTCGTCGTCGCGCCGTTACGTGGCGTCGTGGAAGATGATGCCGAGCGTATGGCGCTGTCCGGACCGTACCTCGCTCACACCATGTCGCAGATGGACGCGATGCGTACCGCGCGCGCCCTGCGCGGGCCTGTGATGCACGGCGAAGATCGCGACATCGCCGCACCGTAGCGGAACCACCTGTGCGCGGGACTGCATCCGCGGACGTTGCTCCGTCATCACGAACTCACCGCCCGTGAAATCCTGATCGGGTTCCGACAGCAGGATCGCCGCCTGCAGCGGAAACACGTGCTCGCCGTACAGATCCTGATGCAGGCAGTTGTAGTCGCCCGGTCCGTACTGCAGCAACAGCGGCGTGGGCCGCCGCTGGCCGGCTCCGTGACAGCGCGCGACGAAATCCGCATGGGCCGCCGGGAATCGCACGTCGATGCCCATCGCTTCGTTCCACCGATTGCCGATGGGGCTCAAGTGCGCGAACAGCGCGGGTCGCAGCGTGGCGATCGGCTCCGGCAGCGGATACGCGAAGTACCGGTATTCGCCGCGACCGTAGCCGTGCCGCGCCATCACGACGCGGCTGCGGAACCGGGAGTCGTCTCCGTACAGCGCGGCGACGGCCCGGCATTCCGCGGCGGACAGGAGCCCCTCGATGTGCGCGACGCCGCGGGCGTCGAGTGCGGCGGCGGCTCGCGACCAGTCGATCGCGTCGATGCGTTCGGTCAGCGGCGCCGGATCCGCGAGCGCAAGCGCCGGATTCACGATGAACGCTCGCGATCGAGCAGCGCGCGCTTGCGATCGACGCCCCAGCGATAGCCCGACAACGCGCCGTCGTTGCGCACCACGCGATGACACGGGATCGCCACGGCAATGGCATTGCTGGCGCAGGCCTGGGCCACGGCGCGCACGGCCTTGGGCGAGCCGATACGCGCGGCGATCTGCGCGTAGCTCGCGGTTGCGCCGGTGGGAATCTCGCGTAGTGCCTGCCACACTCGCTGCTGGAACGCGGTGCCGCGCACGTCCAGCGGCAGATCGAGGCCGAGATTCGGCGCTTCGACGAAACCGACGACCTGCGCGACGAGCCGGTCGAAATCCGCATCGCCGCCGACGAGATCGGCCTTCGGAAAGCGATCCTGCAGATCGCGCAACAGTGTTTCCGGATCATCGTCCATCAGGATCGCGCAGACGCCGCGGTCCGTCGCGGCCACCAGGATGGCACCGAGGCTGCATTGGGCGATGGCGAACCGGATGCGAGTGCCGTGACCGCCGGCGCGAAAGGCGCCCGGCGTCATGCCCAGCGTCTGGTTCGACGTTGCGTAGAAGCGGCCGCTGGAGTTGAAGCCGGCGTCATAGAGCGCGTCGGTCACCGACCCTGCGGCCGGCAGCGTGTCGCGGACCTTGCGGGCGCGATGGGCGGCGGCATAGGCCTTCGGCGTCACACCGGTGATGGCCTTGAACACGCGATGGAAGTGATGGGGACCCAGGCCCGTCGTCGACGCCAGCGCTTCCAGGGTCGGGGCCTCGTCGGCGGTTTCGATCCGGCGGCAAGCGGCGGCCACCTGCTCGGCATGCGCTTCGCGCAACGACGGTTGATCCGGTTTGCAGCGCTTGCACGGACGGAAGCCGGCGCGTTCCGCGGCGGCGTTGTCGGCGTGGAACGCAACGTTCTCGCGCCGGGCCGGGCGGGAGGGGCACGACGGCCGGCAGTAGACACCGGTGGTGCGGACCGAATAGACGAACCGCCCGTCGGCCTGCGTGTCGCGCGCGACGACGGCGGCCCAGCGGGCCGCGTCATCGTTCAGCGCGATAGGGTTGTGTCCGGACGCGGGTTCGGTCGGTGCCGCAATGTCGGTATGCATGGCGATTTCTCCACGGAAGATGAGTCCGTGAACAGGCTACGCAGCATACCGGCGCCGGGCACTCCGGGTCTTGCGGTCGAATCCCGGGCGCTGGAGTCGTTCGTGCGCCCGGTGCTTCGCAGCGGTGCCCGCCCGGGTCAGCTCTCTTCCTTCTTCTTCAGGATCTTCAGGGTCTTCGCGTCGAGCTTCAGTTCGTAGGTCTTGCCGTCGGTATGCACGGCATCCTCCACTTCGATCTTGTTGCCCTCGACCTCGATCTCGCCGAAGCTGGTATAGCCGTTGTCCTGCAGCACCTTCACGATCCGCGCCCGTTCCTCATCGGTGGGAGGGCGGTCCTTCGCGGCGATGGCGCAGCCCGAAACGGCGCCGAGGGAGCCCGTCAGGGCAGTGACCAGCACCAACGGCATCAGGGTTCTTTTCATGGTTGTCGTCTCCGTAACGAAAGCGTTTGTTCGAAATGCCCGCGTAGATTGGACAGCCTGACGTCCGGAAGTTGCTCCGGAACGGCAGTTCGGCCAAGGTAGACGCTGGATCGCCGGCTGGATGTCAGCCGGAGACCGACGTCATTCACGCCGCGGCGCTTCGTCACGACGGGGGCTCGGCGGCCACCGCCGCGCGATAGCCGGCCAGCGCGCGGGTGTACTCCAGATACGTGTCGAGCTCCACGAGGCGGGCGTCGAAGGTGGCTTGTTCACGGATCTGCAGTGCCAACAGGTCGGTGGCCCCCTGCCGGAAGCGCAGCCGTTCCGCTTCTTCGAGTACTTCGGCCAGTTCGACGTTGCGGCGCGATTGGCCGAGCTGGGCAGCGGCGGCCGTCAGCGCCGAGAACGTGTCACGGATCTCGGCCACCACGCGCTCGCGCGCAAACTGCTCGTCGCGGCGCGCCTGGCGGATCTGCGCATCCACGGCCAGCATCCGGCCGGTCGCCTCGCGGCGTTGCAGTGGCACCCGCAGCTCGACCCCGGCGCGCATTTCGGTGGGCTCGATGTCGGGCAGGCGTTGTCCTCCCGGCGACTGGCGGGCCTCCAGCGTCAGGTCGAGACTGGGCAGCGTATCGGCGCGGGCCAGCCTGTGCTCCACCTCGAGACGCTCGATGTTCAGAGCGAGGGTCTTCAACTCGGGCCGGCGGCGCAGCGCCTGCGCTTCGTCGGCGTCGGGACGCAGACCTTCGTGGGCGTCGGCAGGTGGAAAGGCCGCCGGCAGACGCGATCGGGACGCGAGCACAGGCTTGTCATCGCGATCGCGCAGAAACAGCGAAAGCTCGATGGCATGGGCCTCGAAGCGGCGCTGCGCCTGGGTCAGCGCGAGCCGGCGACTGATCACCAGGCGCTCGTTGTCGGTCCGCACGATCGGTGCAAGGGAGCCCTTCCGCACCAGTGTGTCGATGGCGACATCGCGCTCGTTGGCGACGCGCAGCAGGGCTTCCGCGGCATTCAGTCGCAGGCCGGCGGCGACCCACTGGAAATAGGCGACGGTGGCGGCGCGGACGAAGTCGAGCCGCGCACGGGTGATCTGCGGATCGACGGCTGCCTCGTTGATGCGCGCTTGTGTCTGGCCGGCGCGGGCCCGGTCGATGCTGCCGTCGCGCAGCAAGTTCAGCCGGATGCCGGCCACGATCTGACCGTCGGACGGCGTGCGGTTGAGGTTGTAGTTGGGCAGGAAGCCGCTGGACAGCCGGTAGCCGCCGAAGACCCGGGCGCCCCAGCCCTGCAAGGCCTGCTCGACCACCAGCGAACTGGTGCGCCCGTCGTAGTAACCGCTCGGTGCGCCGCTTACGTTTCCATTGAGGCTGAGATCGAAGGCGCCTTCGGCCTGGCGCAGCCGGCCCGCCGCCACGTCCTGTTCGATCAACGCCGCGAGCAGCGGCGGGTAGCGGCTGACCACCGACTGGATCACTTCCGCGAGCAACAGCGGTTCCGCGGGCTGGACCGGTGCCGGTGTTTGGGCCGCCGCGATGCTCGCCATCAGCAGCGCGGTTGCCAGGGCGATGCGGATCCGTGGCAGGCAACCAACGCCCGGAGTCCGGCGCGGCGCGGCCGGCATCTACTCGGGCTCCTTGTTTGCCACGATGGGCGGAAAGGCGTTGAACTGCCGCCAGGCTTCCTTCCACAGCGGCACCTGCTGCAGCAGGACCCAGCCGTCGGCCCGGGCCCCCTGACGGAGCCACTGGTTGCTCGGCCAGCCTTGCTCGATGCGCCGGCCGTCGCGCTCCACCACGTCGGGCTTCGGGGCCACCACCACACGGAAACGGCCGGTGCCATCATCGGTGGCATCCACGAACACCACTTCGCCGCCGAAGGTGCCGACGGCCACGCTGGGCCATCCCACGAACTGGATCGCCGGCCAGCCCTCGAAGCGCATGCGCACCGCGCTGCCCGGCACGGTGGTGCCGTCGGGCCGTGTCTGTCGCGGCGACACCAGCGGCACGTCGTTGCCCGACAGCCACAACTCGGCGAAGCGCGAGTCGGATTCGGGAATGATCACGGCGATCGGCGAGCCCGGACGCAGGAAGGTGCCGTCGGTGACGCTGACGCGGAACACGATGCCGTCGCGAGGCGCCACCACGGTCTGTTGCTGCGCCTGGTTGACGGAGATCTGTGCCGATCCGAGTTCCCGTTCCGCCACCGCCAGATCGCCCTGCGACTGGTTGCGGTCGGCGCGCACCCGCGCGATCGCGGCGTTGAACTCGCGCTCGGTCTGCGTGCGCTGCGCGGTCACGGCGGCCAGTTGGGCGGCGCTGCTGTCGCGCAGCTGGATGGCGAGTTCGAGATCGCGCTGCGAAACCAGTCCGGCCGTGGCGAGCGACTGGGTACGCTCGAAATTGATGCGTGCCGTCTGGGCGGTGATCTTCTCGGCCGCGATGCGTTGCTCGGCGGCCGCGATCGCGGGGGCCTGGGCACTCCGCTGCTGCTCGATCTGCGCGGACAGGTCCGCGATGCGTTCGCGCAATGCCTGGATGCGCGCGTTGACGGCGGTACGCTGGCCTTCGAGATTGGAGATCAGGTTCGAATCGTTGTCCTGAATCTCGGCGATCACATCACCCCGGGCCACGCGCTGGCCTTCGACGACAGTCAGGCGTCTGACCCGCCCCGCGACGGGTGCTTCCACTTCCACGCGCCGGTCCAGCGGATCGAAGGCGATGACACGCCCGGTGCCGCGCACGGTCTGCTGCCAGGGCAGCACCACCAGCCCGGCCATCGCGAGAATCACGGCCACCATCAGGGCGCGGGCCAGCAGCCGGGCGAAGCGCGACTTGCCCACCACGGACAGCGCGGGGAGCTTGCCGACCCAGTGGTAGTCCGGCCGGCGGGACGACAGGGTTGCAGAGGATTTCTTCATCGGCCGGTCTCGGGGGCAGGTGTCGACGCCGACAACAGGAGTCCGTGCGAGTCGTCGATGCTCAAGGCGCGGTGGCAGAACTCGGTAACGGCCGGATCGCGCGTGCCGATCAGCACGGTCCAGCCGCGGCTGCGGTCGTCGAGGATGCGGAACACCATCTGTCGCACGGCCGGATCGGTGCCGTCGAGGAGGTCGTCGAGCAGCAGCAGTCGTGGCTGCAGCACGACGGCGCGTGCCACCAGCAACCGCAGGCGCTGGTTGCTCGACAGCGGCAGACCACCGGAGATCAGATGCGTGTCGAGGCCGTCGTGCAGATCGAGCACTTCCGCGAGCAGGCCGACGGCGTCGAGGGCGGCAGTGACCCGGTCCAGGCCGATGTCGTCCCGCCCGAGGCGCACGTTCTCCACCAGGGTGCCGTCGACGAAATCGCTGGCGCGCAGCAGGCACACGCGCGAACGCAGGCGCTCGAGGTTCCAACTGCGAATGTCGAGTCCGTCGAGGCGGATGTGTCCTTCCGCCGGCGTGAGCAGCCCGAACACGAGATTGAGCACCGTGCTGGCGCCGCGGCCGTGGGGCCCGCCCACGGCCACCACCTGGCCGGGTTCCACGTCGAGGTTGAATCCCGACAGCACCGCACGCCCCGACGGATAGGCGAATTTCACATCGGTGCATTGCACGCTCATCCCGTCGGCACTCCCGTTGACCGTTTCGCCCGAGGTGCGCTCGGGCGCAAGGTCGGTGAGGTGGCCGATCTTGTCGATGGCCGCCAGGCCGGAGTACCAGGCGGTCATCACCGACTCGAGCCGCGAGACCGCATACACGATGCTGGTGACGATCAGTTCGCTGGCCACCAGTTGCCCGAGTGTGAGTGCCTGCTCAAGCACCAGCCATCCACCGACGATCAGCAGTGCGGCCGTGGCGAAGATCTCGAGGAACAGCAGCATGCCGAACTGGCGCATGAAGATGCGGAAGAACCGCCGGCGCGCGCCGAGGTAGCGGTGCGCGATTTCGTCGGCGCGCCGCGTGGCGAAGGCGAAGCCGCCGGGCCCCTTGAACAGCGTGGGCACGCGCGCCAGCTCCTCGAGCCAGCCGACCATCTCGTACTTGACACGCGATTCGTCGATCGACGCGTCCACGGCGCCGCGACCGAGCAGCATGGCCGCGCCCAGGATCAGGTAGAGCGCGATCGCGAACGCGAACAGTGTCGGGTGATAGAGCCCCAGCACGATGGTGCCGATGAACAGCGTGAGGCCCAGCGGGATGCCGCGCATGACGATGCGCTCGGTGGCACTCTGGATGGTCACGATGTCGAGGAAGCGGTTGACCAGCTCCGGCGCGTGGGTGTTCTCGAAGGCGGTCCCGCTGACGCGCGGCAGGCGGTAGCTCAGGTCGGCGACGAGTCGAACGAACAGGCGTCGCTTGATGATCTCGGCGGTGTAGACCTGCAGCCCGCGGATCACGGCAGACAGGAACAGCGCGCCGAACAGCGCGAGACCCAGCAGCACCAACGCCTGGATGAACGGTGCCGACTGGTTGCCGAACGAGATGTTGCTGACCAGTGCGTTCACCGCCAGCGGCAGCGAGAGATACAACAGCCCGGTGACCACGCTGAAGATCACGATCGCGAAGATCTCCGGCCACTCGGGACGCAGCACGTCGAGGTAACGGCGCACCGGGCCCGGCGAATCGTCGTGGGAACGGTGGCTGCCGGCGCCCGGCGCGCCACCCGTGTCCGGGAAGACGTTGGGCAGATGGATGGTCCCCACGTCGATGCGGTCGTCGCCGCTGCGGTGCCCGAGCCGGTGGGCCAGGTCACGCCGGCTGATGCGCTCCAGCTCCAGCGGTGTCTCGGCCGTGGAGATGCTGACACCCATGACGCCGCGCTTGCGGATCACCAGCCAGCGATTCTCGAGATCCGACCAGGTGACCAGCGGGCTGCGCGCATCGGCAATCCACGCGGCGTCCGTGATGCTGACCTGGGCCGGCGCGAAGCTCAGGCCGAGCTCGGCAGCGGCGGCGTCCATGCGGACCAGGGGTTCGTCCTCGGTGCGCCAGGCCGCGAGGGCCGCTTGCCGCACCAGGTCGCCGCTGCACCGTGCACCCGTCAAGGCCACGAGGTGCGAAAGGATGCGCTCCCAGCCGGCCAGGCTCAGGGCGCTGTCGTCATTGCTATCCGACGAACCCGGGGGGTGCCGGTGGCCCGGGCCCGGGTTCGCGCTGTGTGGGGGTTGCTCCATCGGGACTGCTTCGTATTCAGAGAAATGCCGGTATCGGAACGAACCCGGGACAGATGCCCAGGCGGAAGAAGATCACTTCGAGGCTCACTTCCGTCGCCGCATCACGACGACGTGCCGGCGAGAAGACACGGGCACCCCCCGTCGAGTTCACGCAATCGGCGTCAGCGCGTCCTCGATCGCCCGGGCCATGTGATCGCCGAACGCCCGGACCTTGGCTGCGTGGCGTCGCTGCGCGGGACTCACCAGATGCACGGGCATCGGCCGCGGCGGCCAGCCGGGGGCGAGCCGTCGGACTTCGCCGGTCAAGAGTTCGTTGCGAAACAGCCACGTCGGCGCATAGCAGACGCCCATGCCGGCGAGCACGGCGCCGCGGATCACTTCCGAACTGTTGGTCTGCAGGCTCGATTCCACCGGCACGACGATCTGCGTGCCGTCCGGCAGGTCGATGGGCCAGGCATCGCCCATCGCCAGCTCGGTGTAGACGATGCACGCGTGGTGCATCAACTCGGCGGGCGCCTGCAGCACTTGCCGTTCCGGCGGCAGCGCGTCGAGATAGTCGCGGCTGGCGATCAGCGCACGGTGGGCCGTTCCGATCCGGCGGGCGACGAGACTGCTGTCCGCAAGATCCCCGATGCGCACCGCGACGTCGATGCCCTGCTCGACCAGGTCGACGAATCCGTCATTGAGCCGCAGGTCGACCCGCACCGCCGGGTGCTTCGCCATGAATCGGCCCACTTCCGGCAGCAGCACGAGTCGACCGAACGCCACCGCGGCGGCCACACGCAGCCAGCCCTGCAGTTGCTGCTCGCCCTGGCGCAACGATGTTTCCGCTTCGGCCACTTCCGCCACCAGACGTCGTGCCGTCTCGAAGTAGCGCGTCCCGTCTTCGGTCAAGGCGAGGGAGCGCGTCGTCCGGGTCAGCAACCGGGCGCCCAGATGGCGTTCAAGCGCCGCCACCTGCTTGCTCACGGCGCTTTGCGTCGTGTGCTGTTCCCGCGCGACCGCCGAGAAGCTGCCGGTCTCGACCACCCGAACGAAGGTTTGCATCGCGAGCAGACGGTCCATCGCAGATTTTGATTCCTGAT
>JAHCKV010000130.1 GCA_026125595.1 Burkholderiales bacterium
ACGGCGTTGTATCCGGTGCATCTGCACGTGCCGGCGAATGCCGGCACGGACCACGCGATCAAGCACGTCAAGACGACGCTGCGGGCCGTACCGGGACACGGCCTGGGCTACGGCGTGCTGCGTCACCTGGATGCCGGCGGCGATCCGGCCGCTGCGGATGCGTTGCGGATGGCGCCGGAGATCCGGTTCAACTATCTGGGCCAGACCGATCAGATATTCGCGACCGACGGCGGATTCGGACCGGCGCCGGAGGCGACCGGCGCAGCACGACATCCGGCTGATCGCCGTGACGTGCTGCTCGACATCAACGCACTGGTCAGCCGCGGCGAACTGTCGTTCCACTGGACCTACAGTCGCGCGATCCACCGGCACGACACCATCGCGCAACGCGCGCAGGCCTGCGTCGACACGTTGCGGCGACTGATCGACCACTGCCTGTCTGCCGAGGCCGATGGCGGTCATGTGCCGACCGATTTCCCGCTGATGAATCTCGATGCTGCAGCGCTCGACACGCTGCTGGACAGCCTGTGACCGGATCGCCATGACCTCGCCCGCCGCCGCCGCACCGAACGCAACCTCCGCTGCGCCGGACAAGAAGAACATCGAGAACATCTATCCGCTGACACCGATGCAGCAGGGTTTGCTGTTCCACACACTGCTGGCGCCCGGCGCGGGCGCCTATGTGCCGCAGATCGCGCTGTCGCTGCGCGGCGCCGTCGACGGCACGCGACTGCGACGGGCGTGGGAACAGGTGCTCGGTCGACATCCGGTGCTGCGCTCGGCGTTCCATTGGACACAACGCGAGCAACCGTTCCAGGTGGTCTACCGGCATCTCCCGCTGTCGTGGATCGAACAGGACTGGAGCGAACTCGACCACGCGACACAGGCGGCGCGCCTCGATGCCCTGATCGCCGCCAATCGCGGCCATCCGTTCGACCTGCAGCGCCCGCCGCTGATGCGGCTGTTCTGGATCCGGTGCGGCGGCGATCGCCACCACCTGCTGTGGTGCTATCACCATCTGATCCTCGACGGCTGGTCCGCGAGCCTGCTGCTGGCCGACGTGTTTCGGTGTGCATTTGCGCCGGCGACGGTGCCACCGCCACCGCGACCCTATGCCGACTTCGTCGCATGGCTCGGCCGGCAGGATCCCGCTGCCGCGACGGCTTTCTGGCAACGTCATCTGCATGGCGTGCAGGTGCCGACGCCGCTGCCGATTCTCGAGCCGCAGGCCGGCAATCGCGGCATCGCGACGTCAATGCAGCACGACAAGCGCGAACGCCTGATGTCGGCGGACGACACCGCCCGGCTGAAGGCGTTCGCGCAACGCCACCAGTTGACGCTGAACACGCTGGTGCAGGGCGCCCTCGGACTGTTGCTGCGTCGCTATGGCGGTACCGACGACGTGGTGTTCGGCACGACCGTCGCCGGTCGTCCGACGGACCTGCCCGGATCGACGGCGATGGTCGGGCTGTTCATCAACACGGTGCCGGTGCGGTTGCGCATCGACCCCGCGCTTGCGCTGACGGCGTGGCTGGCCGCCGTGCAACGCGACCGCTTCGCCGCCGCCGATCACGAGCACGTGCCGCTGCGCGAACTGCAGGCGCTGGTCCCTGGAGGTCGGCCGTTGTTCGATTGCCTGCTGGTGTTCGAGAGCTATCCGATCGACGGTGAACGGCTCGGCCACGACGGCAACGTCGAACTGGAATCCGTCGCGTTCGACGAATGGACGCATTTTCCGCTGACGCTGCTGGTCACCGACGGCGACCGGATGCGGCTCACCGCCCGCTATCACGGTCGGCGCAGCACCGCCGCCGCGATCGACGGACTGCTCGGCCATCTGCAACTGCTGCTGCGGACCATGGTGCTCGAACCGGACACGCCGTTGCGCGCCCTCTCGCTGCTGACACCGGCGGAACGCGCGCTCCATGGCGACTGGAACCGCACCGCTGCGCCGTATCCGTCGGACCGGACCCTGCCCGATCTGTTCGAGGCCCAGGCCGCCCGCACGCCCGACCACACGGCCCTCGTGTTCGACGACGCCACGATGTCGTACGGCGCCTTGAATGCCCGCGCCAATGCGCTCGCACACCGGTTGCAGGCGTCGGGCATCGGCCCCGAAGGCCGCGTCGCCGTGCATATCGAGCGCTCTCTGACGATGATGGTGGCGCTGCTGGCCGTCGTGAAAGCCGGCGCTGCGTATCTGCCGCTGGATCCGGGCAATCCGGCGTCACGACTGCAGACGATGCTCGATGATGCCGGCGCCACGGCGCTGCTGTTCGACGGCACCGCCACGCTGGATGCACTGGCGGTCCCACCGACCGTGCGCCGCATCGACGTGGCGGCGGCGGAACTGTCCGTACCGCGCACCGATGATCCGATGCGCTCGCTGCATCCGGACAACAGCGCCTACGTGATCTACACGTCCGGCTCCACCGGCCGGCCCAAGGGCGTCGTCAACACCCATGCCGGCATCGTGAACCGGTTGCACTGGATGCAGCAGTACCTGCAACTGACGCCCGACGACCGCGTGGTGCAGAAGACACCGCTCAGCTTCGATGTGTCGGTGTGGGAACTGTTCTGGCCGCTGCTCGAAGGGGCGACACTGGTGATCGCGAAGCCCGGCGGCCATCTCGACGCTGCATACCTCGCCGAGCTGATCGAACGGCAGCGCATCACGATCGCCCATTTCGTGCCGGCGATGCTGGCGCCGTTCATCGAAGCGCCGGACGTGCCCGCCCGCTGCGCCGGCCTGCGCCACATCGTCTGCAGCGGCGAGGCGCTCACCGGAGCACTGCAACAGTGGGTGTTCGGGCGAATGCCGCACGTGCAGTTGCACAATCTGTACGGTCCGACCGAAGCCGCCGTCGATGTCACGGCCTGGCGTTGCGAACCGCCCGTGGACGGCACCGTCGCACCCACGGTGCCGATCGGTCGTCCGATCCAGAACATCCGGATCCACATCCTCGACGCCGATGGCGATCCGACCCCGGTCGGCGTTCCGGGCCGGTTGCACATCGGCGGCATCGGCGTCGCGCGCGGTTATCTGAACCGGCCGGACCTGACCGCCGAGAAGTTTGTGCCGGACCCCTTCGCCGGCCGCGACGATCGCGCCGCGGTGCTGTACGACACCGGCGACCTCGCCCGCCGGCGCCCCGATGGCGTCATCGAGTATCTGGGCCGCTACGACGATCAGGTGAAGCTGCGCGGTGTGCGCATCGAACCCGGCGAGATCGAAGCCGTGCTCACGCGCGTGGCCGGCATCCGGCAGGCGATCGTTGCATTGTGGAACGAGCCGCCCGCCGAGCCGCGGCTGGTGGCCTATGTGGTGCCCGACGGCAACGCCGATTTCGGTGGCGAACCCGGCGCCGCATGGCAGCGCGCGCTGCGACAATCGCTGCCGGACGCGATGATCCCGAGCCAGTTCATCGTGATCGATAGCGTCCCGCTGACGGCGAACGGCAAGCCGGACCGCCGCGCGTTGCCGCGGTCGACCGTGACGCCATCGCACGAGTGGATCGCGCCGCGCAGCGCCACCGAAAGCGCCATCGCGGCGATCTGGCGCGACACGCTGAGGGTGCCGGCACCGGGACTGCACGACAACTTCTTCGAACTGGGCGGCCATTCGCTGATCGCGACCCGCATCGTCACGCGCGTGCGCACGACGCTCGGCGTCGAGCTGCCACTGGCCGCGGTGTTCGAGCATCCGACGCTGGAAGCCTTCGCCGCCTGCATCGATGCATCGTCGAACCCGGCATCGGTCGCGGATCGTGGCACCCGCTACCGCGAAGTCGAGATCTGACACCCTACTCCGGAACGACACCGCGATGACGACCGCGAGACTCACGATGGCCCCGAGCGATGCCGGCAAGCGCCGGCTGTGGTTCGCGGCGCTGCTGAGCGTCACCCTGTTGCCGCTGATCGGGCTGCCGTTGCTGTCCGGCGCGCAGTTGCCGTTCCGCGACTCGTTCGCGATCGGCCTCGCGGTGTTCATCGGCGGTGTCGGCCACGTGGCGAGCACCGCCTACTTCTACTTCGACGGCGGTGCACGCACCGTGATGAAGCCGATGAAGCTGCGGTTCTTCGCGTTGCCGGCCGTGGTCGTCGCCGTCGCGGTGATCGCCTTGTTCATCGGCGCGCGCATCGGCATCGACGACGGCATCGTGTACTGGATCTTCCTGTTCCATCTGGTGTGGCTGTACTACCACTACCAGAAGCAGAACTACGGCCTGCTCGCGTTCGCCGCCGCCAGCGTCGGCGGCCGCGTGCCGCGCGAGACCGTCTGGATCCTGCTGCTGCCGCCGCTGGCCGGTGGCCTCGCGACGATCCCGGCCCTGCTGGCGGCGGGTCTGGAAAGGGAGATTCCGGCCCCGGCGTGGATGCCGCTGCTGGACCGACTCGCGATCGCCATCTATGCCATCGCTGCGGTCGCGATGATCCGGCTGACCTGGACCCACCGCGCGCTGTTCGCGCAACCGCTGGTGGCCGCGTTCGCCGCCGCGTCGTTCGCATTCTTCCTGCCGGCATTGCTGATCCGCGATCTGGACTTCGCGTTCTGGAGCTATGCGCTCGCGCACGGATTCCAGTATCTGCTGATGGTGTACATCGTGTCGGGCCGTTCGCGCACACCGTGGCTCGCATTGCCGATCTTCGTGGTCGCCGTGGCGGTCGGTGGCTGGTTCCTGAACCGCATGGGCGGCAATCACGCATTGTTCATCTGCGGCATCCTGCTCACGTGGGTGCATTTCGTGCTGGATGCCCGGCTCTGGCGCATGCGCGATGCCGGCGCGCGACAGTTTCTGCGGGACCGCTTTTCGTTCATCTTCGGCTGAAGGACGACGACCGCAGGGCGCCGCCGCCGATCGATATCGCATCCCTCCACTTCCCTTCCGCTTCGAGCATCCGTTCCGCGTGACCGCCTCCCCACCGATTCGCCGCGCCGGCCGTCCATCCCTCGGCCAACCTTTTCGGTTGTTCTGTCTGCCACCCGCCGGTGCCGGCCCGAGCATCTTCTACCCGTGGCTCGACGCAGCGGCATCGGACATCGAGGTCTGTCCGATCGCGCTGCCGGGCCGTGAAGACCGGCTGCGCGATCCGCTGCCGGCGTCCATCGCCGAACTCGCCGAAGCGTTGGCGCCCGCGCTGGCCGCGGCGCTGGATCGGCCCTACGCGATCGTCGGGTACAGCATGGGCGCACTGATCGGGTACGAGCTGGCGCGACGATGGCAATCGCAGCACCGGCGTGGTCCCGATCTGTTCGTCGCCCTTGCGGCACGCTCGCCCACGTTGCCACTGAATCGCGAGATGCCGCTGCATCGGCTCGGCCCCGTGGAATTCCGGCAGGCACTGGTCGACATCGGCGGCACGCCGCGCGAACTGCTCGACAATCGCGACGCGATGTCGATCTTCGAACCGATCCTGCGCAACGATCTGCGGATCAGCGAAACCTATCGGCCCACGACGATCGACCTGCTCGACTGTCCGCTGCAGGCGATCGTCAGCCGCGACGACGCACTGTTGACCGAGCAGGATGCCGCGGCATGGGCCGCTTGCACCCGCCGTGGGTTCCATCTGCAGGTGCTCGACGGGCCGCACATCCTGCCGCGGTCCGCGTTCATGGCTGTGCTGCAGACGATCACGGAGCGGTGGGTGCGGTAGCGTCGTACTGGAGCCACGACACGGCGGGTACCCCGCCATCGGGCAGGCGGGCCGCCAACGCCAGCGGCATACCCGGCAGCCACATCCGCCGCACGAAGAACCAGCGGGCCGGAGCGCCATCGATCACCGCATCTGCCCGCAACGTCGCGCCATCGCCATCGTCGGGCAAGACAGAGAATCGTTCGAGCGGGATCGACAGGCCCGCGCCCCGCGCCTTGACGTAGGCCTCCTTCAGCGTCCACAACGTCAGAAAGCGCAGTGATGCGGCCCCATCGTCCGGGGCCGCCGCGAGCCACGCGCGTTCGTCCGTCGCGAAGTAACGCGCGCCGATCTCGCGAAACTCGGTCGGCACGTGCTGCTCCACGTCGATGCCGACTTCGGCGAACCGCGCCAGCGCGCAGACCACCGCCGGGCCGGCGTGCGAAAGGTTGAAATGCAACGGCGGGTCCGTCAGTCCCGACGCCACCGTCGGCCGACCCTGCGCGTTCGCCTCGAAACGCCACGCCGCCGCCGGCAGATCCGCATACCGGGACAACACCTGTCGCACCAGGCAGCGTGCCGTCAGATGACGCCAGCGATCGGCGTCGAACACGAAGCGGGCGGCCCGCGCGTGTTCGTCGGCCGACAGCACCGCCAGCGCCGCCGCGTCGGGTAGTGCGCTGGTCGCCGACCAGATGTGGATCTCGTTGTCGCGCAGCGTTCGCAATCGCGCGGTTCCAGGGCATGGGCAGATCATCGACCGGGCGGGTCGCCGTCGACCGGCCGCAACGTCTTCTCGCGATTCTGCACGGATGCGGACGGCAGCGTGAATGCCGGATCCACCGCCACGCGATGGGGGCGTCGGGCGACGATCCACTCGAACGTGGCCAATCCGTCGGGTACGGTGACGGCAGCTTCGTGCACGATGCCGCCGGCAGCGTCACGCACGACGACCGG
The DNA here is from genome assembly GCA_026125595.1 of Burkholderiales bacterium. Lineage (GTDB taxonomy): Bacteria > Pseudomonadota > Gammaproteobacteria > Burkholderiales. Next base: position 6,592 of record JAHCKV010000130.1, read on the forward strand.
AAGCGGAAGATCGAGCGGCGCCTCGCGCTGCTTCCCCAAACCTTCCGTGTAACGCTTGCCGGCTTCCAGCGTGACCCGGACACGATGGTTGCCGTCCGGCAGGGCCGTGTCGGTCGCGTCCACGATACCCAGCCGATAGGTCACGACGGCACTGAACGCTTCGCCGATCACCGATCGCAACGCCACGGGCGTGTGATCGAGGATCGCGTCGCGCAGATCGAGCACGGTCGCATAGGGTGGTGGACGTCCGGCGTGGGCTTCGAAGAACTGCCGGATGGCGGCCAGCAGTGCCGGCTGGCCGATCTGCGCCTCGATCAGCTCGAGGACTATCTGCCCCTTGAGCCGCGCCACCGGCACCTCGTTGTAGACGTCCGTCAACGGTGGTTCGTGGAAATCGATCTTGCCGAGTGTGCGGAAGAAATCACGCATCTGCCGCTGCTTCAACCGACGCTGCTCGTCGCCGGCGTAGATCGAACGTCGGTACAGGTTGCTCGCATAGCCACTCAGGGCTTCGCGAATCGTCATGCTGCCGGCCACGTCGGCGGCGATCAATTGATCCTCCCACCACGCGTATGCCAGCAGATAGGACAGCCATTCGGCCAGGTTGTCGCGGCCGTCGCCGGCGAGGTCCGATTTCCAGACCAGCACTTCGGGCAATCCGAGGGTGCCCGCCTCCGAAAACACCATGCCGTCGTAGTAGACGAACTCCACCAACCGTATCCGCTCGAACGGATACGGACCGAAGGCCGCTTCGTAGAACGCGAGCGCACGACCCAGGTGCTCCGCCATCAGGGCGACATTCTGTCCATGGGCGGGATGATGATGGATCTCGATCGGCACACGGAACCGCGTGTCCCGATGCACGGTGTAGCGCGCGGAGTAGATCGTGAACGTGCCGCGACCCATGCCCTCGGACCGGTAGCGGAAATAGTTGCGACCATCCTGTTGCCATTGCCGGACGAGCCGTCCGCTGGTCACCGCCGTCTGGTCCGGCGCAGTGCCGATGGTCACGTCGACGTCGCCCCAGGCGAGGTGGGACAGCATCATCGCCTTCGACAATCCGACCGGATCGTCGTGGGGTCGCAGCCGCTGCTCCAGTGGCGGCAGACCGTAGCGATGGCGCATCCACGCTTTCTTGTGCTCGACCATCTTCGTGTAGCCGATGAAGGGCAGGATGAACGGCGAATACAGGTTCGTGCCGTTGCCGACGACATCGTTCGGATACACCATGTAGACGTCGTCGCCATCCACGTGGTTCTGGAAGCCGCGCGCAGGCTCGGTGCGGGTCACGAACCGCAGCGTGCGCTGTTCTCCCGGCAGCAACGGTTCATCGAGATCGTAGATCGCATAGCCCCACTCCGGGTACGCCTCCCGCAATCGCGCGCCCGGATACTCGACCGCCTCGAGTTTCAGATGGATGAATGTCGACAGGTGCAGTTCGCGTATCGGGACACCGGCCCGGTTCTCGAGCCGGTATTCGCCGCGGGCGACGAAGTACCGTTCGTCGGGAT
>JAHCKV010000131.1 GCA_026125595.1 Burkholderiales bacterium
GTCGCCAACTTCGTTCCCGGAACCGCGACGAAGATCGTGACGGTGTACATGCAGCAGTTCGCGCAGAAGGCGTCGCGGCTCACCGCGCTCGGCACCGTCTTGCTGGCGTTCACGTCCATCCTGCTGATGCTCACGATCGACCGCGTGTTCAACCGGATCTGGCACGTGCGCCGGCAGCGACCGCTGGTGGCCCGGCTGATGGTGTACTGGGCGGTGCTCACCGTCGGACCGCTGCTCGTCGGCGTGAGCCTGTATGCGTCGACGTGGCTGCTGGGCAAGGCCGCATCCGGTATTCCCGGTCCGGGCGCATGGCTGTATCGCGGCTTCACGATCGTGCTGACCTGCGCCGCGCTGACGTTTCTGTACCGCACGGTTCCGAACCGGCGCGTGCAGACGCTCGACGCCGCCATCGGCGGGATTGCGGCCGGCCTGGTGTTCGAAGCGATGAAAACCGGCTTCGCCACGCTCGTCGGCAATTTCGCGAACTATCAGCTCGTGTATGGCGCGTTCGCCGGCCTGCCGGTCTTCCTGCTGTGGATCTATCTGTCGTGGGTCGTCGTGCTCGCCGGTGCCGTGGTCGTCGCGTCGATGCCGTTCCTGCACGTGCGCGGATGGAAGACGAAACGGGTACCCGGTAGTGCGTTCGTCGAAGCACTGCATCTGCTGTCGCTGTTGCGGCGGACCCAGGAACGCGGCGGCGTGTCGTCGCTGGCGACGCTGTCGCGCGACGCGCGCCTCGCACCGGACGACGTCGAAGCGCTGCTCGACCGCATGCGCCGTCACGGCTGGGTCGCGCGCAGCGCCGGTGCCGGATGGCTGCTGGCGCGGGATCCGCGCACGCTGCCGGTGGCCGACGTCTGGCACGAGTTCGCGTTCCGCGGCGATGCGCTGCGCAAGGAAGCACGCGCCGCCGGCATCGGCGCCTTCGTCGAACGGCTCGCACACGGCATGCGGCGCGAGGCGGATCTCTCGCTGGAAGACGCGTTGGCTTTGCCGCGCGACGCGACCTCAGCGGCGCCCGAGCAGCCGGGAGAGCAGGCCGGGCGTTGACGGTTGCGGCGCGGGCGGTACAGCCGGTTCGGCGCAGGCATCGCGGTAGTCGGCGGCGAACCAGGTTCCGGCCAGCGTGTCGGCGTGGCACAGCGCGAGATGGGCGAGATCGGCGGCGCCATAGATCGTATGGGCGATCACTGCCAGCTTCAGCCAGTTCTCCGGTGGTTGCGCATCCGGATCGCAGAAGTTCTTCACGTACAGCAGATCCGCCCACAGCGTCTGACTGAGAAACGCCGGCAGCCCCCGCGGGTCGTGCATCGGCTTCAGCGTCCGGCCGCCGCTGCCGCGCCATTGATGGAACACGAATCCGTTTGCAGCGAGGACGCCGTCGATCTCGGCGAAGCCCGGCGCGTCCCGGTACAACGGCGCCAGCAGCACTTCCGACTCCACCACCAGCGTGCCGGTCAGCACACGCGTCGCGTGGCGCAGCGTGTCGAACTCGGCGCCCTGGATGTCGAGTTTCAGATAGTCGCAGCCGCTCGCCGCGATCTCTTCGATGTCGTCGAGGCGACGCGTCTGCACCGGGACCGATTCGAGCACGTCGAAAGCCGGCGCCAGATCGTCGAACAGTTCGACGAAGGCGGGGTTGGGTTCGTACAGCGACGAGCACGCGGAGAATCGGGTGACGTGCAACGTCCGTTGTCGTCCGTCGCCCAGCGCGTAGGGAAGGTAGCGCTGGCCGGCGCGCTGCGCGGCATTCAGCCGCGCGCATTCCGCTGCCACCGGCTCGAAGCCGATGACGGTCGCAAGCCCGGCATCGAGCAACGGCTGCCAGATGGCGGGCGGCCCGATGTCCATCGCGCCGACGTCGATGATGGTGATCGGCGGCGGCTGCGGCACGATCGTCGTGATCGCGAACGGCGAACGGCCGGACCCGTGGGGTGGACCGGTCATGGCGCGATGGTCCCGCGGGACGCCTGCCACGCGGCGAGATAGCGCTGCGCCCGGTCGCCCCGGTCGCAGGTGTCGGCCAGCGCGAGGCCGCGATGTGCCAAGTCGTGGGAACCGTAGAGGGCATGTGCCAGCGCCGCGAACCGGATCCATCGGTCCCGATCGAGGTGCTCCGCGCGCGAAAAATCTTTCACGTAGACGAAATCGCCCCATATCTCCTGTTGTATCGGCACGACGTACGGTGCCGGTCCGAGCGCGCTGACGTAACCGGACGGACGTGTGTGGAACACGAATCCGTGGTCGCGCAGGATCCGATCGACCTGCCCGAACGTGCCGGCGCCGCTGAGCAACGGCAACAGGAACACGCCCACCTGCACGATGACCGCGCGCGACAGCAGCCGCGACGCATGGGCCAGCGCATCGGCTTCGGCGCCCATCAGATCCAGATACAGCAGATCGCAACCGGCGGCTGGAATCTCTTCGAAGTCGTCGAGACGTCGTGTCCGCACCGCGTGCCGGTCGAGCACCTCGAAGTCCGGTGCCGCCTGCCGGAACGTCCTGAACCACGCCGGATTGGGTTCGTGCAGCGTGCTGAACGCGGGGCGCCGCGTCGTGTGCAACGTGCGGGTCGAGCCGTCACCGACGGCGGCGTCGATCACGCGGTCGGGGGCTGCGGCAGCCGTCGCCAGCGATGCGCCTTCGGTCGATCGTGCTTCGATGGCGATCCAGGATGCATGCCCCGCCGCGACCAGCGGCGCCCACGGAGTCGGCGCCTCGCGTCCACCGGCACCGGCTTCGAGGATGGTCAACGGCGGCACCTCGAACAGATCGTGCAGCGCCGAAGGCGTCATCGTGCCTGGCCTTGCCACGTCTGCGGGGTGCGAGCACCCGATGGCGAAGGTGGCGTCGACACGGCGACCGTGGCCGGCCAGGCCCATGTCTGTTCCCACGCGCGCAGCACCAGGCTCGGATACTCGGCCTTGCCGAGGCTGCCGTTGTAGCGGCCCAGCGCACGAAACAGATCACCGCGTTCGATGTCCAGATAGTGGCGCAGGATGACGCAGCCATATCGCAGATTGGTCCGCAGACCGAACAGGTTGTGATTCTCGGTGCCGCCGATCAGGTCGCGCCAGAACGGCATCACCTGCATGTAGCCGCGCGCTCCCGCCTTCGAGATCGCGTACTTCCGGAACCGGCTCTCGACGTGGATCAGACCGAGCACCAATTGCGGATCCAGTCCGGCCCGCTTCGCTTCATAGTGCACCGCGGTCAGCAGATCTTCGCGTTCGGCGGCATCGGGCACCCAGCGCGCCAGCCGGGCCGACATGGCGGCCAGCCAGCGCCGGCCTTCGATGTCGTCATCGAACGGGAATCGGGCCGGTGCCTGATCGGCGATGCGTCCGGACATCTGGGCCTGCACCGCCGCGGCCAGCGGTTCGTAGCGCTGAGCGCCGGCCTGCACGGATCCGCTCGCGCCGGACAGCACCGCTGCCGCCGCGAGTGCCGCCAGCGGTTTCAACCCGCGAGTCGCTCCAGCAGCCATGGGACGGCTTCTGCTGCCGGTATCGGCTGCGACTGGCCTTCGCGCCGGTTCTGATACTCGAGTTCTCCACTCTTCAGTCCGCGGTCGCCGATCGTCACCCGATGGGGAATGCCGGTCAGTTCGATGTCGGCGAACATCACGCCCGGACGCTCGTCCCGGTCGTCCAGCAGCACTTCGACACCGGCGGCGGTGAGCGCATCGTGCAGCGCATCGGCGGCCTGCTTCACTGCCTCGCTCTTGCGGTAGCCGATCGCCACCAGCGCGATGCGGAACGGTGCCATCGCGTCGGGGAACATGATGCCGCGATCATCGTGGTTCTGTTCGATGCTGGCGGCCACGATGCGCGACACGCCGATGCCGTAGCAGCCCATTTCCATGGGCTGGCTCTGGCCTTGCTCGTCGAGGAACGTCGCGCCCATGGCTTCGGAATACTTGGTGCGGAGCTGGAAGATGTGACCGACCTCGACACCGCGGCACAGTTCCAGCGAACCGCGGCCGTCGGGGCTCGGATCGCCCGGCACCACATTGCGGATGTCGGCGACGATGGTCGGTTCCGGCAGATCACGGCCGAAGTTGACGCCGGTCAGGTGGAAGCCGGCTTCGTTCGCGCCGCAGACGAAATCGCTCATGGCCGCGACCGCGCGGTCGGCCACGACGGTGATGCCGGAAGGAATGCCGACCGGGCCGATGTAGCCGGGCTTGCAGCCGAGTTTTCCGACGATCTCGCCATCGGTCGCAAAGCGGAACGGATCGAGGCCGGGGATCTTGCCGGCCTTGATCTCGTTCAGATGGTGATCGCCGCGCAGCAGCAGCAGGAACAACCGGTCTTCGTGCATCAGCGCCAGTGCCTTCACCGATTGCGTCAGCGGCAGACCGAGCAGTGCGACGACGTCCTCGCAGGTGGTCTTGCCCGGCGTCGGGACCTTGGTCATGGGCTGCGTGGCGCCGGCCCGCGGCGATGCCGGCGCCACGGCTTCGGCCAGTTCCACGTTGGCCGCGTAGTCGGACGCCGGACTGAACGCCAGCGCGTCTTCACCGGAATCGGCCAGCACGTGGAACTCGTGGGAGCCGGTGCCGCCGATGGCGCCGGTATCCGCGGCGACCGCACGGAACTGCAGGCCCAGTCGCGTGAAGATGCGGCTGTACGCGTCGTACATGTTGCGGTACTCGCGCTGCAGATCGTCGAATCCGGTGTGGAACGAATACGCATCCTTCATCAGGAACTCGCGGGCACGCATCACGCCGAAGCGCGGCCGGATCTCGTCGCGGAACTTGGTCTGGATCTGGTAGAAATTCACCGGCAACTGCCGATAGCTGCGGATCTCGCGCCGGGCGATATCGGTGATGACCTCCTCGTGGGTCGGCCCGAAACAGAAGTCGCGATCGTGGCGGTCCTTGATCTTCAGCATCTGCGGGCCGAACACGGCCCAGCGGCCGCTTTCCTGCCACAGCTCCGCCGGCTGGACGGCCGGCATTGACAGTTCGACGGCGCCGGCGCGATTCATCTCTTCACGGACGATGGCTTCGACCTTGCGCAGCACGCGCAGGCCCAGTGGCATCCAGGTGTAGAGACCGCTGCCGAGCTTGCGGATCAGGCCGGCCCGCAGCATCAGCCGGTGGCTGATCAGTTCCGCCTCGGCGGGAGCTTCCTTCAGGGTGGACAGAAAAAACTGGCTGACGCGCATGGATGAAGGCGGCGGTGAAAGGAAGACCGCGATTCTGTAGGGCGGTCGCGCGCGGCGCAATCCGCAATGTTTCCGCCGGCGCGATCTCGACGTCGCCGATGAACGGTGGTAGTCATGGGTGGTTGTTTGCCGGGCATTCCGGCGAGGCACGCATTCCAACCACGGCAGGAGATCGACAGTGCAACGACGTACGGTGCCGCGGCGGGGGTCCTCGGCGGTGGAATTCGCTGCGCGGGACGCCTGATGGGCCTCCTTTCGCGTTTCCGGACCCACCGCGTCCGCAGTCGCGATGCCTCGGTGGACGTCAGCGAGAAGGACGGCGTCCGGTCGCTGCATCTGGGCAGCGACACGATCCAGAGCAGCATGCGGGTCGACGATCCGGTCGAACTGGTGCTGTCGTACACCCGGTCGATGATGGCGTTCCTGCTGTTTCATCCCGATCCCCGCGATGTCGTGATGATCGGACTCGGCGGCGGTTCGCTGGCCAAGTTCGCCTACCACCGGCTGCCGCGGGCGCGCGTGCGGGTGGTCGAGAACAGCGCCCAGGTCATCGGTGTCGCGCGCAGCATGTTCGCCGTGCCGGCCGACGATGCGCGCTTCGAGGTCGTGCTCGATGACGGCGCTTCGTATGTCCGGGCGCTGCCGGTCGGCTGTGATGTGCTGATGGTCGATGCCTACGACGGCGAGGCGCAGGTCGAGGATCTCGCCTCCGAAGGCTTCTACACCGATGCCTGCGCGGCGCTGTCGCGGGACGGCGTGCTGGTCGTGAATCTGTGGAGTTCCGACAGCCGCTACGACGCCTACCTGCAGCGCATCGAGCGGGCGTTCGGCGGGCAGGTCGTGTGCCTGCCGGCGGAGCGGCGTGGCAACGTCGCCGTGTTCGCCTTTCGGCACCGACCCCTGCTGACGCGATGGGACCAGCTGGACGCGCGGGCCAGAACGCTGGAAACGGCGCTGGGACTGGAATTCCGGCGCTTCGTCGAACGAATCCGCGAGATGAACCCGCATACGGACAACCGTTTGATTGTATGAAAGATTTGAAGGTTGCCCCGGGGGTTCCGTTGGGGGGGCGATTGTGAAAGAATCGGGTCAATTACAGGACGTGAAGGTGACGGATATGGTCGACCGCGACGGCTATCGGCCGAATGTCGGGATCATCCTGACCAACGGCAGAAACGAAGTGTTCTGGGGGAAGCGCGTGCGGGAGCACGCGTGGCAGTTTCCGCAAGGCGGCATCCAACTCGGTGAATCGCCCGAGCAGGCGATGTACCGCGAGCTGATGGAAGAGGTCGGTCTCGAACCCGACCACGTGCGCATCCTCGGTCGCACGCGTGACTGGCTGCGGTACGACGTGCCCAAGCATTGGGTCCGTCGCGACAATCGCGGGCACTACCGCGGACAGAAGCAGATCTGGTATCTGTTGCGACTGACCGGGCGCGACTGCGACGTCTGCCTGCGCCGGTCCGACAAGCCGGAGTTCGACGCGTGGCGCTGGAACCAGTACTGGGTCCCGCTCGAATCCGTCGTGGAATTCAAGCGCGACGTCTATCAGGCCGCCTTGATGGAGCTCGCCCGCTATGTGTTCCATCGACCGGAGCCGGCCTGGAGCGGCGTCATCTTCCATACGCCGGCACCGGTACAGCACCTCGATGATTGACCCGACGCCCCGCAAAACCGGGGCGTCGTTCCCTGCATGACCCTCCCATTGTCCGGCCGCGGAAGTTGCAGCGCCGGACGATGCGAAATTTTCCTGTCGGTGATCCGGACCGGTCCACGAGGCGCCCGGGACCCCGGTCCGTCCGATCGGGCTACCGGCCGATGCCGGCCATATCCGCTTGTGATGTCGCCCTGGGGCGACAAGAATGGTGACAAATCCATCGAATTCGCCGGGTCGATCCGCGGTCGAACCGGTATCGAAAACCAGATCGGTGGAGCGGATGAACCCGTTGGACCTCTTTGCGAGCGGCACGATGTTGCGACCGAACGACCATGATGTGACCGGGCAGGTCCAGACCACCGACCCGGTATCCGTCCGAACCGAGATCATCCGCGTGGCGGCCGATCTGTACGGCGACCTGCCCAGCCCCGTGATCGGGCGTGCGTTCGACGATGTCGTGCAGATCTACCAAGGGGAGTTCCCCGGCTATCGCGCCTGCGATACCGACTATCACAATCTGCAGCACGTGCTCGACGTCACGCTCGCCATGGCCCGGCTGATGGACGGCTACGAGCGCGGCGCCGGCCGCCGGCTGACCCTCGGCGGGCAGTTGTTCGAGTTCGGCGTCGTCCTCGCGCTGTTTCACGATGTCGGCTACATCCGCCGGGAGGCCGACACCCGTCACGCCAACGGTGCGGAGTACACGCTGACCCACGTGTCGCGCAGTGGCGGGTTCCTGCAGGAGTGGCTGGGCCGCACCGATCTCGGTCATCTGGCCCATCTGGCGGCGCGGCTGGTCCACTTCACCGGCTATGAGGTTTCGGTGGACCGGATCCGGGTCGGTGACCCGCTGCTGCGCCGGATCGGCTACATGCTCGGGTCGGCCGACATCGTCGCCCAGATGGCCGATCGCTGCTATCTGGAGAAATGCCGGGATCGCCTCTACCCGGAGTTCGTGCTGGGTGGCGTCGCACGGGTGGTGGGTCCGGGTGGCGTTCCGGAGATCCGCTTCGCATCGGGGGACGATCTGGTGATCAAGACCCCGCATTTCTACGAGGCCGCCACCGCCCGGCTGGAGGGCGAACTCCAGGGTATGCACCACCATCTCGAAGTCCACTTCCGTGGGCAGAACCTGTACCTGGAAGCGCTGCAGAAGAACATCCGCTATGCGCAGACCGTTGCCGACCACAACGACCCGTCGCTGTTGCGCCGCGAGCTCCCGGCGGCCCACGAAGCGCCGCTGATGGCGGCACAGCCGCAGCCGCGCTCCG
>JAHCKV010000132.1 GCA_026125595.1 Burkholderiales bacterium
CAGCGTGCCGTGCATGCCGAGCATGCCGAGGAACTGCGGGTCGGACGCCGGAAACGCGCCGAGCCCCATCAGGGTCAGTGTGCAAGGCGCGCCGGTGCGTTTCACCAACCGGGCGAACGCTTCGCACGCGGCCGGGCCCGAATTGATCAATCCGCCACCACCGTAGAACACCGGACGTTGCGCTCCGGCGATCAGCGCCGCGGCTTCCGCGAGCTTCTGCCGCGGCAGCGCGCGCGGCGTACCGGACCGCACTTCGCGCAGCGGCAGTGCGACGACGTTCGGATCGCACGGCGCGAGTTGCACGTCCTTCGGAAAATCCACCAGCACCGGACCCGGCCGGCCGCGGGTCGCGGCGTCGAACGCCTTGCGCAGCACCGGACCGACTTCATCCGGATTGCGGATCTGCGTGTTCCAGCGCGTGACCGGACGCGAGATGCCGAGGGCGTCGCATTCCTGGAACGCGTCGGTGCCGATCAGCTTGGTGGACACCTGGCCGCTGATGCAGACGATCGGGATCGAATCGCACAGGGCGTCGAGCAGACCGGTGGTCGTGTTGCTGACGCCAGGGCCGGAGGTCACCAGCACGACGCCGGGCTTGCCGGTGGTGCGCGCGTAGCCCTGGGCCGCGTGGACGGCCGCCTGCTCGTGGCGGACCAGCACGTGACGAATGCGCGTCTCGGCGTGCAGCGCGTCGTAGATCGGCAGCACCGCACCTCCCGGATAGCCGAACACCACCTCCACATCGAGCGCCACGAGGGCATCGATGAGGGCAGCGGCGCCGTTGTTGCGCGGGGCTCCGGCGGCGGTGGCCTGGGCCGGAGTGGCGAGCAATGCGGTGAGGGGCGTGCGATCGTTCATGCTGAAATGGTACGCAAAGCCCGCGAGAAAAGGCTCGTTATCTTTCTGGGTTTGACGGCACAATTCGGGAAATTATTCCTCCCATTCCACATTCCCGAGAATGAAAGTCGACAAATTCGATCGCGCCATCCTGGCTGTCCTGCAGCAGGACGCCCGCGCGAGCCTGCAGGACATCAGCGCCCGGGTCGGGCTTTCCACGACGCCATGCTGGAACCGCATCAAGCGCATGGAGCACGACGGCACGATCCAGGGCTACACGGTCCGCATCGATCCGGCGGCGCTGGGCTTCACCGAGACGGTCATCGTCCACGTGACGCTGGAAAGCCACAACGACGAAACGCTGTACGAGTTCGGCAAGGCGCTGGAGGAGATTCCCGAAGTGCTGGAGGCGTATCTCGTGTCCGGCGACTACGACTATTACATCCGGATCGCGGTGCGCGACACCCGCGACTACGAGCGCCTGCTGCGCGAGCGGCTGTACCGGATCCCGGGCATCCGGCACAGCAAGTCGAGCTTCATCCTGCGCCGGCTGAAGGAAAGCCCGCTGCCGCTGGCCGAGGATGCCGCCCCGCCGGCGACGAAACGGCGACCGGTGAAGAGGCGCTGAACCGACCGCCGCGGCGGATCAGTTCAGCTGGATCCGCTCGCCGAACGGCACCGGTGCCGGCCCCTTCACCAGCCACACGACGGGATATGACGGCGCCGCCGGCGGGAAATCCCCCTGGCCGTCGGTGAAATAGACGAGCACATCGGGCGGCATCGCGCCGTCCGCCAGCCAGTCGAACACCGGCACGAACGACGTGCCGCCGCCCCCGGACACCGTGTCGGGCAAGTGCACCGGCTCCCACGGATCGAAGCTCCAGGGCCCATCCGGGGCCAGCCGCTCGTCGCAAGCGTGGACGATCAGCCGCGCGCCGATCTGACCTTTCAGCGCGTCGAGCTCGGCAACGAATGCCGCCAGTTCCGCCTCGGTGATCGAGCCGCTCGTGTCCAACACCGCGACGACTCGCGCGGTGCCGCGGTGCAGGCCCGGCAGCAGCGCCGGACCCTCCCGGCGCGACGGCTTGGCGAAGCTGTAGTCGTCGCGCGCCACCGCCAGCAGATACCGCGCGAGCAGCGCCCGCCACGGCAGCGGTGGCTCCAGCACCCGTTCCAGCCGGCGCATCCACGATTCGCCGAGCCGCCCGGCCTCGCGCGCGACCTGGGCAGCGGCCGCCAGGCGTCCCTTCCACATTTGTTCCAGCGTGGCCGGATCGACTCGCCCGACGCCTTCGGCGTGGTGGGCACCGGTCGGACGGTGGCGCCGCGGCGCCGATCCCGCGTCGTCCCAGCTGTCGTCATCGCCGGCATCGACCGGCGTGCCGCCGTCTCCCGCGGTGGGCGAGGTCCGTGCGGCCGCGGGTCGGTCGCCGAGACGCTGCTCCCCGAGGTAACCCGCGACTCCGCCACCGCCGTCGGTGTGCTCGAACGCATGGCGATCGAACGGGGCCTCGTCCGAGCCGTCCGGCACCAGCGGGTAGATCGCCTCGGCGGTCAATCCCCGAAAGGCCGCCGCAGCCAGCGCTTCGGCGGGGAGAGTCCAACCGTCCTCGGCGAGCATCAGGTTCACGGCGTGATCGCAGGCCACATCCCAGCGCCGGCGGACCCGGTGGCCGCGACGGAATGGGTGACCGAGCGCGCAATGCAGCGTCTCGTGGGCGAGCCAGAAGCGCAGATCGTCGATGGACGTCGCGTCGACCCAGTCGGGATTGCAGAACACCGCGCGGCCATCGGTGGCGAGCGTCGCGACGCCGTCGCCGGCCACGCGCAGATCGAGATGCAACGCCAGCGCGCCGAGGAACGGCCGGTCCAGTACCAGCCGCGTCCGCGCGACGGTCAGTTTCTCGATCGGGTGCGCACGCGCCATGGAATCCGCTCCACCGGCGGTGGCGCCGGTGGCGCCTCTTCACGACCGGTCACCGCTTCCCGACCCGGCGCATCTTCCCGACCTGGCGACGGTCGCACGAGATGGCTCACGCCGTCCGCCCACGCGATGAACTCCGGGATGTCGATCAGCGGCCGGTCGTAGGCCCGCTGCAGGTCGGTGACCAGCATCACGCCCATCTCCCGCTGCGGGAACTGCGCCGCGTAGCGCAGGATGTTGCCCGCGATGTGCATCGCATCGGGCGACTGCCGGGCGCGCCGCGCGCGGCGCACCAGCGCCGGGGCAATGCCGTACTGCAGGTCGATGGCTTCCGGCACCGGCTGCGGATCACCGCGGACGATGGCCTCGACGTCGGGCAGATGCTCCATATGGTCGAGGAATGCGACCAGCTCGGCGGCGGCGGCGCGGCCGACGCAGGCGGCCAGCCCTTCGATCAGCAATGCCGGAGCATCACGGAACTTCGCAAGGGCCCGATCGGCGTAGAACCACGTGCGCGGCGACGGGAACGCCAGCGGATTGCGACTCGGATCGAAGTCGAACAGCAACTCGGGGCGGAACCGCAGGAATGCGATGAGGCTGGGCGCGAGATCGGCGTCGTGGGCCCACGCGATCCAGTCCTCCAGATGGGCTTCCACTTCGTAGTGCGTGAACCGGTTCGCGAGCGGCGCCGGCATCGCATAGGTCACGCCACGATCGCCCTGGCGGTTGCCGGCGGCGAAGATCGCCCAGCCGGTCGGCACGCGGTAGTCGCCGAGCCGGCGATCGAGAATCAGCTGATAGGCCGCCGCCGTCACCGTCGGCGGGGCTGCGTTGATCTCGTCGAGGAACAGCACGCCGCGCGGACCGTGGCGATGGGCATCGGGCAGCATCGCCGGGATCGACCAGTCGACGCGTTCGCCTTCGCGGAACGGGATGCCGCGCAGATCGGTCGGCTCGAGCTGCGACAGGCGCAGATCGACGACCGGCACCGAGTGTCGCGCGGCCAGCGCATGCACGATCTCGCTTTTGCCGACACCCGGCGGCCCCCACAGCATCACGGGCACATGACGGCCAGCCGCGCTGGCCTCGTATTCGCGATCGAGGAGGTCGAAGAGAAGGGAGGGTCGCATCGTGACGGAAAGAGGATCCTGATCGACCGGAACGGATGGCGTGCCGCCGGCGCCGGGCGCCGGCCGCGCACCGTTGCCGACGCCCAGAATATCGTCAAGCCGAGCAACAACGCCAGCATCCGATCTGCTAACGTCCGGCGCCATGAATTTCTGCAGCCAGTGCGGCGCCCGGGTGGCCCGCAGGATCCCCGACGGCGACACCGTGCCGCGCTGGGTGTGCGAAGCCTGCGCCACCATCCACTACGAGAACCCGAAACTGGTGGTGGGCTGCATCTGCGAGTGGGAAGACCGGATCCTGCTGTGTCGCCGCGCGATCGAGCCGCGCTACGGACTGTGGACCGTCCCGGCGGGCTTCATGGAAAACGGCGAGACGACCGCCGAGGGTGCAGCGCGCGAGACGCTCGAGGAAGCCAATGCGCGCGTCGACGGACTCACCCCCTACGCGCTGTACAACATCCCGCACATCAATCAGGTCTACCTGCTGTTCCGCGCGCAGTTGCTCGATCTCGATTTCTCGCCGGGTGCCGAGTCACTGGAAACCCGGCTCGCATCCGAAGCCGACATCCCGTGGGATCAGCTCGCGTTTCCGACCGTGCGCAACACGCTGCGCCACTACTACGACGATCGCCGGGTTGGACAGTACCGGTTCCATACCGGCACCATTCAGCCGCTGCCGGTCGCCGGCGCCAAACCGAAGCCCTGAAACGCCGCGCCCGACGCCGGTCTCCACGCACCCGCCCACTGCAATCACGCACCAGAACGTCAGTCACCGCCTATAATCGTCGGCATCCACCTCGCGAGGAGCATCCTTGAGTGCACGCGCCGAGAATCGGATTCTGATCGTCGAGAGCGATCCGGGAAATCTGCGCAAGCTTCGCAGCCTGCTGACGGAATCCCGCCTGATCCGGTTCCAGTTGAACACGGCGGCCCGCCTGTCCGACGCACTGACCCAGATCGATACCCAGGCGTTCGATCTCATCATCACCGCGCTGACACTCCCCGACAGCACGGGGCTCGACATCCTGCAGGAGTTGCGGTTCTCGGCTCCCGACGTGCCGGTGATCGTGATCGCCGGTTCGCAGGACGAGACCCTCGCACTGGAAGCGGTGGCCAGCGGTGCGCGCGACTACCTGCTGCGCGACGGCCTCGATTCGCGCACGTTGCTGCGCGCCATGCGGCACGCGATCGAGCGCAACCGGGCCGAGGACGAGCAGCGGCAACTGGTCGCGATCATCGAGGCCACGACCGACGTGGTGTGGACCGCCAGTCCCACGGGACAGCTGCGCTATCTGAACGCCGCCGGCCGCGAGACGCTCGGACTCGCCGGGCCGACCGACATCGGCAGCCTGCGCGTGCAGGACCTGCACACGGCCTGGGCCGCATCGCGCTTCGAACTCGATGCGTTCCCGACCGCCTGCCGCGACGGCGTGTGGATCGGCGAGAGTGCACTGCGCTCCACCGACGGCACCGAGATCGCCGTATCCGAAATCGTGATCGCGCATCGCAGCCCGTCCGGCCGGCTCGTGTATCTGTCCACGATCGCGCGCGACATCCGCGACCGCAAGCAGATCGAGGAGCGGCTCGCCCATCTCGCGCAGTACGACCCGCTGACCGGCCTGCCGAACCGCGATCTGTTCCGCGACCGGTTGCAACAGGCGATGCAGCGCGCGAATCGCAACGGCCGTCTGCTGGCGCTGCTGTTTCTCGATCTCGACAACTTCAAGTCGGTGAACGACACGCTGGGCCACACGGCCGGCGACGAACTGTTGCGTCAGGTCGCCCACCGGATGACCACGACGTTGCGCGCCAACGACACGGTCGCGCGGCTCGGCGGCGACGAGTTCACCGTCATCGTCGAGAACATCGTCGAGATGGAAGACCTGCACACGATCCTCGACAAGCTGAACCAATCGATCGCCGGCGCGTTCGATCTGGGCGGCAGCGAAGTGTTCGTGACCGCCAGCGTCGGCGCCACGCTCTACCCGATCGGGGACGAGACCGAAGAATCGCTGCTGAAGCACGCCGACGCCGCGATGTATCAGGCCAAGGCGAAGGGCCGCAACACCCACCAGTTCTATTCGCCCGAAGTGCAGATCAAGCTCGAACAGCGTGTGTCGCTGGCCGCCGATCTGCGCCGGGCGCTGGACCGCAGCGAGTTCTTCCTCGAATACCAGCCGGAAGTGGACGTGCGCACCGGCTCGGCCCGTTGCGTCGAGGCGCTGCTGCGATGGCGGCATCCGCGGCGGGGCCTGGTGATGCCGGGCGAGTTCATTCCGATCCTCGAAGAGACCGGTCTGATCAACGCGATCGGCGAATGGGTGCTGCGGACCGCGTGCGTGCAGTGCCAGCGCTGGCGCGATCGTGGCGCCCCGTCGGCCCGCGTTGCCGTCAATCTGTCGGCGCGACAGTTCCGCGTCGGGTCGCTGCTGAAGACCGTTTCGGCGGCGCTCGGCGCCAGCAGTCTCGACGCCTCGGGGCTCGAGCTCGAGATCACCGAAGGGCTGATGATGGAGAACCTGCACAACGGCGACGCGACGCTGCGCACGCTGAAGTCGCTCGGCGTGACCATCAGCATCGACGACTTCGGCACCGGCTATTCGTCGCTCGCGTACCTGCAGGCGCTGCCGCTCGACCGGCTGAAGATCGACCGCACGTTCGTCGGCCCGCTGCCGGACAACGCCGGCGCCAGCGCGATCACGCGCTCGATCATCGCGCTGGCGCACAACCTCGGCCTCGCGGTGGTCGCCGAAGGCGTGGAAACCGAAGACCAATGGCGATTTCTCGCGCGCCACGGGTGCGACACGACCCAGGGCTATCTGCACGCGCGCCCCATGGGACCCGACGACGTGGAGCCGCTGCTGGTGCGGCCGTTCCCGCTGCCGTCGGACCCGCAGTGATCCTTCCGACAAAACGGACAATGGCCATGACCGACGCATTGCTGCTGATCGACATCCAGAACGACTATTTCGACGGCGGTGCATTCCCGTTGCCGAACATCAACGCTGCCGCGGCCAATGCCGCCATCCTGCTCACGTGGGCGCGGCAGAAAGGCGTCCGGATCGTCCACGTCCGGCACGAAGAGAACGACCCGGCGACCGGCTTCCTGCTCGCCGGCAGCCCCGGCACCGGGATCCATCCGTCCGTGGCCCCGGCACCGGGCGAGACGGTGGTCACGAAGCACTATCCCAACGCCTTCCGCAACACCGCGCTGCGCGAACACCTCGAGGGGGTCGACAATCTGCTGGTGGCGGGCGCCATGAGCAACATGTGCGTCGATGCGTCGGCACGGGCCGCGTTCGATCTCGGCTTCCGGCTCACGGTCGTCGAGGATGCCTGCGCCGCGAGCGACCTGGATTTCAACGGTCGCACGATCCCCGACCCGGTCGTCCACGGCGCCTTCATGGCGGCGCTGGCCTCGGCCTATGGCCAGGTCGCGACGACGCGCACGATCGTGGGTGGCTGAAGGGCCGGCGGGCGGCTTGCCGGTGTTCCGGTGCCGGTCTACAGTGCGTTTGCAGTTCCGATCCTGATGTTGCCTATTCCCGACGGGTTGATGGACTTCCTGGCCATCCACATGCCGGCGCTGCACGCGCCGACCAGTTGTCCGGTCACCGCTGCCGACGAGAACGCAGCCCGGTGAACGCCCCGGTCCCTCCGTCCCCCGCCCGCGTCCCGGCTGCCGCTGCCGCCGGCCCCCGGGTCGACGGCCCGCTGACGCTGAACGGCCTGCTGGCCGATCTCGTCACCGACGGGCTCACCACCGCCGAAGTGGCCGACGAGTTGCTGCGCAAGCAGGGCAGCCGCCGCTCCGACGCGCACCCGCTGGTTCTGCTGGCCGATCAGAAATGGCCCGATCCGCGGCACCCGAAGAAACTGCTGCACCTGGAAGCGCTGGCCGAATGGCTGGCCGGCAAGGTCGGACTGCCCTATCTGCACATCGACCCCTTCAAGATCGATTTCGCGGCCGTGACCAAGGTCATGTCCAACGCCTATGCGTCGCGGTTCCGGATCCTGCCGGTGGCCGTGAATGGCAAGGAAGTGACCATCGCGACCTGCGAACCGTTCGTGCGCGACTGGGAGACCGAGCTGGCCCGGGCGCTGCGCCTGGAGATCCGCCGGGTCATCGCCAGCCCGGTGGACATCGCCACCTACCTGG
>JAHCKV010000133.1 GCA_026125595.1 Burkholderiales bacterium
AAGCTCGGCCTGGGCGTCTTCAAGACGGTCATGAACGAACTGTCCTATTGCCCCGAGAACGGCAAGACCTACATTCCGGAATATGGCGAACGCATCTGGGAGATCGACGGCATCAACGGCGAACTCAAGGTGATCATCAAGGATCTGCACAACGGCGATCACCGCAACGCCGGCATCACGTGCCGGGACGGCTATCTGTATTTCGCGCTCGGTCAACCCAGCAACGAAGGTTTCGCCGATCCGGACAATCTCGGCTGGACCGACATTCCGAACGATCCGTTCTGGGTCAAGCACAAGGACGGGCTCGGCACCACACCCCATGACGCCCCGTGTCGGGACATCGTGCATACGGGCCTGAACATCCGCAGCTCCGACGGTCGTTACACCGGCGCCTACATGCCGGCGGGCGTCGCCGCGAAGCCCGGTCAGATCGTCAAGGCCACGGTACCGTGTCACGGCTCGGTGATGCGCGTGAAGTTCGGTGACAAGGGCGCCGACGGCATCTACCCGCACGAGAAGATGGAGGTCTACGCGATGGGCTTCCGCAATCAGTCCGGCGTGGAGTTCGGGCCCAAGGGCAGCCGCTTCGCGAACGCGCTCGCCGTTTCCGACAACGGCATGAACGACCTCGGCCATCGGCGCATCGCCAACGGCGCGGAGAAGATCTGGATCGTGACCGAGAAGGGTCAGGACGCCGGCTTCCCCGACAAGGAAGGCATGAACTTCGTCACCAACAAACGTTTCGGCTGGCGCTCATGGACCGGCACCCTGTACGAACGGCCGTATCCGCACTTGTACATCGGTGACAAACCGTTCGTGCCGAAGGCGTCGCCGTACACCGGCAATCTGCACAATGCCGGCGTCCGCGGCGTGCCGAAGATCATCGCCAATCCGAACCCGAACGGCTACATCAATCCGGCACTGGAATGGGATACCAACAGCCCGATCGACGGCATCGCATGGAGCAGCAAGGGATTCGGCGCCGACAACCAGCTGTTCGCATCGGTCTACGGCATCCTGACCGGTCCGGACAGCCTGGAGCCGACGTGGCCCTATGTGCTGCGGATCGAGTTCCTTGAACCGTTCGGCATCAAGTGGTCTCACTTCGCGAGCAACATCGAGCCCGGCGGCAATGCGTTCCAGAAGCCGGAGAACCGCGGTGGCATGGAACGCCCCAACGACGTGGTGTTCAGCCCGGACGGCAAGACCATGTACATCGTCGACTACGGCGCGGTGCACATGGACTTCAACCAGACGATGCCGTTCTATCCGGTCGCCAAGAGCGGCGTGATCTGGACCGTGACCTACACGGGGCAGTAACGCTCGCACGTTCCGGCGGCGACTTCGAACGTCGCCACCGGAACGGCCCTGCACACCCCGCGTCGACGAGAAGGCGCCGCCGGACACCACCGGGTTCGACCGATCAGAACGTGTAGATCAGCCGCCCGGTCAACGTACGGTGGGTGGACTTTCCGCGCTCGCGAGAAACGCTCGTGCCGACTTGAACACTCAGATTCTGCGTGAGACCGGCATGGAGCTGCGGCGTCAAGACCAGATGTCGCCTGCCACCGCCGACCTCGCTGTTCATCTCGAAGCCCAGCACCAGATCGGATTTCACGACGTAGAACACGTTGGCGTTGATCAGCGCGTGTGCCTTGACATCGCGGGTCAGGGATTCGCCGCGCACACCCAGCATATTCAAGGTGCTCCATCGGTCGTTGAAGCGGTACCCGGCGATATAGAGCGCGTCGCCGGACACCTCCGAACCGCTGTGGGCGCGCCGGCCGATCGCCTGCCAGCCGTGAATGAACCGATCGCTGCGGCCCGTCCGGAACGTTCCCTGCACCGCGGCCTTGTACTGCCGCAGCGTCGAGTCTTCAACCGGCAACTCGAACTCCAACGCCAACCCGTCGCGTACCGTGTACTCGATTTCCGGTGCCCATTCGATGCTGCCGTCCCGCGCGCGCGTTGCAAGCGTGTTGATCTCGAGTTCGCCCCGCG
The DNA here is from genome assembly GCA_026125595.1 of Burkholderiales bacterium. Classification (GTDB taxonomy): domain Bacteria; phylum Pseudomonadota; class Gammaproteobacteria; order Burkholderiales. Next base: position 2,002 of record JAHCKV010000133.1, read on the forward strand.
TGCTGCCGAGCGGGCGGACCAGGTCGAACACCATGGGCTCCGGTATCCGCGGATGCTCGCTGCCGATCAGGCCATCCTCTTGCTGCGCATCGTCGAACATCGCGGCAATCGCGTGCGTGGGAAACCCGACGCAGCTCCCGATTCCGATGACCACCGCTGCGGCAATCCCACGGCCCTTCGGGCCTGACAGATCCAGACGTGACACACCCATGGAAATCCGATTCCCGTATTCACGGCCGCGGCGATCGCGACCCTTGCTGAAACGCGAGGCGAGCAGGCGCCACCCTGTCGTCGCCCGCCAGCAGATTGAACTGGACCTATGGAGTACCAGACGGCCGATCAGTTCAACAGGACCCAGTCACCGTTGCGGATCTCCACCATCCGGAATGCGGACAGATCCAGCCCCATGTGATCGGTCGCCGAGAAGTTCACCAGACCGGCCGTCCCCATGTAGTTCCGGGTGGATTCCAAGGCCGTCCGCACCTTTGCGCGATCCGTTCCGCCGGCGCGTCTGATGGCATCGGCGAGCAGCATCAACGCATCGTAGGCGTGGCCGCCGAAGGTCGATACGTCCTCCTTGTAGCGGTCCCGATAGGCCTTGTCGTAGGCCATCACGACCGGCTTCTGCGGATCGTTCGCCGGCAACTGCTTCGCGACGATCAGTGCCGCGGCCGGCAGCCGCACGCCTTCGGCCGCCGCGCCGGCGAGCCGGATGAACTCGTCGGATGCGACGCCATGCGCGTGGTACAGCGGCAGCTTGATGCCGAGTTGCTGCACGTTGCGCGTCACGATGGCCGGCCCCTGCCCCAGTCCGAACACGAAGATCGCCTGGACGCCGGCTGCGCTGCGCAACTTCGTCAGCTGCGCCGTCATGTCCGTATCCTTCGGCGCGTACGTCTCGTCGGCAACCAGCGTGATGCCGTACTGCGCCGCCACCGTCTGCGCTTCCTTGCGACCGGACTGCCCGAAGCCGCTGGTCTCCGACAGCAGCCCCACTTTCGTGACGCCCCGCTTGCGCATGTCTTCGAACACCTTCTCGGCCGCCATCCGGTCGGTGTGCGGCGTCTTGAAGACCCACTTCCTGACCGGTTCGATGATCGCGACACCGCCGGCCATGGACACGAACGGGATCTCGGCACCCTCGAGCACGCGCACCATCGCCATCGTCGATCCGGTGGTCGTACCGCCGACGACGAAGTCGACCTTGTCCTGTTCCACCAGCCGCTTCGCGAACGTGTTGGCCTTGGCCGCATCGCTGCCATCGTCGTAGTGGAACAGCGTCAACTTGCGGCCCAGCACACCGCCTCCGGCGTTGATCTGCTCCACATAGAGCTGCAAGGTCTTCAACTCCGGATCGCCGAGGAACGCGGCGGGCCCGGTCAGCGACAACACCGACCCGATCCGGATCGGCTCCTGAGCGTGGACACCGGACACCATCGCAACCAGCGTGGCGGCACACAGCGCCCGCATCACACTTCTTCTCGTCATGACCCCTCCTCCCGTTACGCTGGCATCGCACCGAGATCGACGTGCTCGATGCGGATTCATGTTCACGGCTTCCGGTACTGCACCACCTGCTGATCGATCGCACCGAAGATGCTGGCACCGACCGCATCGAACATCTCGATCCGGACTCGATCGCCGAACCGCAGGAACGGCGTGCGCGGTTTGCCATCGGCGATCTGCTCGAGCATCCGCTGCTCTGCCAGGCACGCGGCGCCGCGCGAACGATCCAGATTCGACACCGTCCCGGAACCGATGATGCTGCCCGCTTCCAGTTCGCGGGTCTTCGCGACATGGGCGATCAACTGCGGAAAATCGAAGGTCATGTCGATACCGGCGTCGGGCTGCCCGAACAACCGATCGTTCAGATGTACCGTCAGCGGCCGCTGCACCTTGTGGCCGTCCCACGCTGCACCGAGTTCATCCGGCGTCACCGCCACCGGCGAGAAGGCCGTTGCGGGCTTGCTCTGGAGAAACCCGAATCCTTTTGCCAATTCGGCCGGAATCAGGTTGCGCAGGCTCACGTCGTTGACCAGCATCAGCAGCCGGATGTGGCACGCGGCCGCCTCGGCGACGGTACCCATGGGCACGTCGTCGGTGATCACCGCGACTTCGCCTTCGAAGTCGATGCCCCAGGCCTCGTCGCCAGCCAGCACGTCGTCGCGCGGGCCGATAAAACTGTCGGAACCTCCCTGATACATCAGCGGATCGGTCCAGAAGCTCGCCGGCATCTCCGCGCCGCGCGCCTTGCGAACCAGTTCCACGTGGTTCACGTATGCCGATCCGTCCGCCCATTGATAGGCGCGAGGCAACGGCGCCGCACACGCGCCAGGATCGAACACGGGCGCGTCGTGCCAGTCGTCGGCGTCGAGTTTCTGCGAGACCTCGAGCAGCCACGGCTGCACGCGGCGCCAGTCGTCGAGCGCCGATTGCAGTGTCGGTGCAATGTCGGGAACCGGAACCGCGCGCTGCAGATCCCGGCTGACGACGATCAACGTGCCGTCCCGTCCACCCTGTTTCAACGATGCCAGTTTCATTCGGCTTCCCCGTCTCCATCCGTAGACCGTCGCGAAATGCCGCGCAGGAATATCTCGGTCACGACATCCGCCATGTCGTCGTAGGCGAGCGGCCCATCGGGCCGCAGCCACGTGAACGTCCAGTTGATCATGCCGAACAGAATCATCGCCAGCGGCACCCGCAGGGTCTTGCGCGTCCAGCGCGGACGCGTCCGTGCGATCGCCTGCGCGAACGCTTCCACCACCTGGCGCTGCTTCTCGACGACACGGATGCGTTCGGCGCTCGCCAGGAACTTGACGTCCTGCACCAGCACCATGTGATGGGCCTGCGAATGCTGGTATTCCTGCATGAAGCGGCCGATCAGGGCCCGCAAATGGGTTTCCGGATCCAGCCCGAGTGCCCGGACCTCGGCCGTGATGGCGATCAGCCGATCCATGTAGCCGTCGGCGATGCCGAACAGCAAGTGTTCCTTGTCCCGGTAGTAGTGATAGAGCAGCGGCTTCGATACGCCGCAGGTTTCGGCCAGTTGCGCCATCGATGCACCGGCGAATCCCCGCTCCGCAAACAATTGGGCCGCGGCCTGCAACATCGCGTCGCGCTGCAGTTCGAACGTGTCGGCACGCGGGCGGGCCATGGATCAGCGCTCGTCGAAGCTGACGGTCACGCGGTCGGTCTGCGGATGGGCCTGGCATGTGAGCACGTAGCCGGCCGCGACGTCCGCCGCTTCGAGGCTGTAGTTGCGATCCATCCGGATCCGGCCTTCCAGCACCTTGGCGCGGCACGTGCAGCACATGCCGCCCTTGCACGAGAACGGCAGATCGAGACCCGCGCGCAGTGCGGCATCCAGGATCGATCCTCCGTCGGGCCCGATATCGATCTCGCGTCGCACGCCGTCGAGGATCACGGTGACCCGGGCGATCGCGGCATCGGTGTCGGCCGCGACGGAAGCGACCTCGGCCACCGTCGGCGGCACGCCGAAACGCTCAAGATGCACGTGTTCACGGGGCATCCCGGCGCTCGTCAGCGTCGCCTCCACGTCGTCGATCATCGCGCCCGGACCGCAGACGAATGCCTCATCGATCTCGTCGAGCGGCAGCAATGTGTCGAGAAACGCCTGCACCTTGGCACCGTCGAGCCGACCGTTGAACAACGCGACGTCGCGGTTCTCGCGACTGAACAGATTGAACAACACGAAACGCTGCAGATACCGGTCCTTCAGATCTTCCAGCGTCTCGTGGAACAACACGTCGGCCTGCCGCCGATTGCCGTAGAGCAGCGTGAACCGGCTGTTCGGCTCCCGTCGCAACGTCGTGCGGATCAGCGACAGCACCGGCGTGATGCCGCTGCCGGCGACGAAGGCCACGTAGTGCTTGCGGTGCGCCGGATTCAGCGGCGTATGGAACCGTCCGTCGGGCGTCATCACGTCGATCACGTCGCCCGGTCGCAGCGCTTCGTGGACCCAGCCCGAGAATCGTCCTCCGGACACCCGCTTGATCGCGACCCGCAGTTCATCGTCGTCCGCACCCGCGCAAATCGAATAGCTGCGCCGCAACTCTTCGCCACCGATGTGGGTCCGCAACGTCACGTGCTGACCCTGCGTGAACCGATACGCTGTCTGCAGATCCGGCGGGACATCGAACCGCACGCTGACGGCATCGGCCGTTTCGCGACGCACTTCGCCGATTCGCAACGCGTGGAAATGCGGGGTCATGTCAGATCGGCTTGAACTGTTCGAACGGTTCGCGGCAATCGTCACAGCGCCACAGTGCCTTGCACGCGGTGGAACCGAAGGCGGACAACCGCGTCGTACTGCGGGATCCACACCGCGGACAGCCGAGGGGGCGCGGCACGAACCGGATCGGCTGCGGCGCGCCGTCCGCCGCGCCCGATCCCGGCGGTACGATGCCCCACGCGAGCAGCTTGCGGGCGCCCTCGGGTTCGATCCAGTCGGTGGTCCACGGCGGAGCCAACCGGGTCGTCACCTGCACGGTCGGCGCGCCCGCAACGCGCAACGCTTCGCGGATCGACGCGACGATCACCTCGGCCGCCGGGCAACCGGAGTACGTCGGCGTGACGACGACCTCGATCGCGTCGTCGCGGGATACGACCGCCCGCACGATGCCCAGCTCGCAGACCGAGAGTCCCGGCAGTTCCGGATCCGGAACCGATCGCAGCACCCGCCACGCGTCGGCTTCACTCAGCATCGGGTCACCAACGGGCACCGGGGTAGCTCCGCTGCAGATACTGCATCTGCGCCAGCAGATGGCCCATGTGCTCGCTGTGGCGGCCGTGCAGCCCTTCCGACCGGAACGGCGTGGGCGCCGGTGGAACCAGCGTCGCCTCTGTCAGGATCGGCATCACCTGCTGCTGCCAGGCTTCCCGCAGTGCGCTCCACCGGACGCCGATGCCGGCGCTCGCGATCGCTTCGTCGACGACATGCGCGTCGAACCACTCGGCCGTGTACGGCCACAGTTCGTCCAGCGCCCGTTGCGCACGCGCATGGGATTCTTCGGTGCCGTCGCCGAGTCGCACCACCCAGTCGGCCATGTGCTGCACGTGGTAGGCGGACTCCTTGCGGGCCTTTGCGGCGATGGCCGCCAGTTCCGGATCCTGCGATGTCAGCAATGCATCCCACAACGGCCGCAGCAACGCGAAAAACAGGAACCCGCGCACCACCGTGCGACCGAAATCGCCGTTGGGCAATTCGACCAGGGTCACGTTGCGGAACGCATGCTCGGGCCGCAGGAACGCCATCGCATCCTCGTCCCGTCCCTGGCCTTCGACGGTACCTGCATGCGTGAGCAACAGCCGCGACTGTCCGATCAGGTCCAGTGCGATGTTGGCCAGCGCGATGTCCTCCTCCAGCACTGGAGCGTGTCCACACCATTCGGACAACCGCTGGCCGAGGACCAGCACGCTGTCACCGATGCGCAGCAGGTATTCCACGTGGGGCGTCATGTCGGGGTTCGAATCGATTGCGCCGTCGGCCGACCGGATCACATGTGATCCACGTCTTCCGGCAATTGGTAGAAAGTCGGATGGCGATAGATCTTGTCGGCCGCCGGATCGAACAGCTCCGGTTTCGCATCCGGGTCGCTCGCGACGATGTGATCGGCGCGGACCACCCAGATGCTCGTGCCCTCCATGCGCCGGGTATAGACGTCGCGTGCGTTCTGCAACGCGAGCCGCGCGTCCGGCGCGTGCAGGCTGCCGCAGTGCTTGTGATCGAGCCCGTTGCGGCTGCGGATGAACACTTCCCACAACGGCCATTCCCGTCGATTCATCGCGAGGCTCCTCAGGCGGCGGCCCGCGCCGCACGGGCGGCCGCCTTGTCGGCATGCGCCAGCGCCGCTTCCCGCACCCAGGCGCCCTCCTCCCATGCCTTCACGCGGGTCGCGAGCCGCTCCCGGTTGCAGGGTCCGTGACCATTGACGACGTTCCAGAACGCATCCCAATCGATGGCGCCGAAATC
>JAHCKV010000134.1 GCA_026125595.1 Burkholderiales bacterium
GAACCCGATCTGGAACGCCGTCTTCAGCTCCGAGATCACGTACGCCGGCACCAGCACCCGCATCGGCAGCGCGTCGGCGTCCGCCGGTGCCGGCACATTGGCCAGTTTCACGAACAGAGCCAGATCGGATTCGCGCGTCTGCCGCAACATGAAGCCCCGCAACGGCACCGCAGCCCGCTCCACTGCCTCCTGGAACTTGATCTTGTCTTCCGACAGCGGCTGGTAAGCCTCGACGTAGATCCGATCGAGCACCGGTGACATCACGAAGAAGGTCAGGAACAGTGACAGGCCGACGATGACCTGGTTCGGCGGCGTCTGGATGGTCCCGAGCGCCTGTCGCAACAGCGACAGCACGATCACGATCCGCGTGAAGGCCGTCATCATCAGCACCAGCGCGGGCAGGAACGTGAGCGCCGTCAGGAACAGCAATGCCTGCAGCGACAACGTGTATGTCTGTGTGCCGCCCGGGCCCGGTGTCGACGTGACGGTGGGCAGGCCGACCTGTGCCGCGACCGGCGCCGCAAACAGCGCGGCCAGCACGACCGCGCCGGCGGAAGCGATGAGTTTCATGCGGCCGATTATAGGGAGGCGCAGACGGTCCGCAGCGATCCCGGTATCACGACTTGCGCATCGCCTTGGACAGCCAGTGGGCGAAATGGCGATCGGCGGACAGGCCGGTACCCGTGTCGACCGCGTCGGGCGGCTTCGGAATGCTGTGCAGGGTATTGACCTGGGTCGCGGTCACACCGAGCACGAGCCAGGTGCCGTCGACCTCGACGACGACGACGCGCTCCTTCGGCCCGACCATGACGCCGCCGATCACCTTCAGATACCCACCAGCGGCACCGCGCATCGTGGGCAGGGTCCGGCGCAGCAACCAGGCGGTGAAACCGATGGCGCCCACCACCATCGCCAGTCCGAACAGGACCTGGAAGAACGGCCCGAGTGTTCCGCCCGAGGGCAGCGCCGCCGGCGGATCGGCCGCCGCCGCAGACAGTGCGAACAGTCCTGTCACTGCTGCGACGACCCGGCGCGAGACGCTCATTTGTATTTGTGGTGCAGACCGCGCAGGCGCTCCTCCGGCGTGATGATGTCGGTCACGCGGATGCCGAATTTGTCGTTGACGACGACCACTTCGCCCTGGGCGATCAGGCAGCCGTTGACGAGGATGTCCATCGGCTCGCCGGCGAGGGCATCCAGTTCGACGACCGAACCCTGCGCCAGTTGCAGCAGATCCCGGATCGCGATGCGGGTTCGACCCAACTCCACCGACATGCTCACCGGGATGTCGAGAATCATGTCGAGCCGACCCGCCGAGGGCCCGGTGCCGCCGATGACCGGACCGTCCGGCTTCAGTTCGGGGAATACCTTGGCTGGCTCCACCGCCGGGGGCTCGGGCGCCGCCTCGGTGGCCTGCTCGGCCATCGCCGCCGCCCAGTCGTCGGCGGAAATCCCGGCATCTGCGTCGTCGTCGGCCATCTGTTATTCGGGGCTGTCCGGATGAGTGAGCACGTGGCGAACCTTCAGTGCGTAGTTGCCGCCGATCACGCCGTACTGGCAGTCGAGCAGCGGAACGCCATCGACCTTGGCAACGACGGTCGGCGGCAGATCGAGTGGAATGACGTCGCCCACTTCGAGTGTCGTGATCTCGCGCAGCGTGATCCGGGTTTCGGCCAGCGTGGCCACCACTTCCACCTCCGCCGACTGCACCTGCTCGGTGAGCATCTTGACCCAGCGCGAATCGGATTCGTTCCGATCGGCCTGGAAGCTACTGTAGATCAGATCACGGATCGGTTCGAGCATCGAATAGGGCATGCAGACATGCAATTCGCCGCTGCCGGATCCGAGATCGATGCTGAAGCTGGTCGCCACGACGATCTCGGTCGGCGTCGCGATGTTCGCGAACTGCGTGTTCATTTCGGACCGGACGAACTCCATCTCCAACGGATACACCGGCGCCCACGATTTCTTGAATTCTTCGAACACCACGTCCAGCAGGCGCTGGATCACGCGCTGCTCGGTCGGCGTGAAATCGCGACCTTCGATCCGCGTGTGCAGTTGCCCCGTGCCGCCGAACAGATGGTCCACCACCTGGAACACCAGCGTCGGCTCCATGATCACCAGCGCGAGGCCGCGCAACGGCTTCGCCTGGATGACGTTCAGATTGGTAGGTACGACGAGATTGCGGATGAAGTCACTGTACTTGACCACGCGCACCGGGTTGACGCCGATTTCGGCGTTGCGACGCATGAAGTTGAACAGCGCGATCCGGAACAGACGGGCGAACCGCTCGTTGATCAACTCGAGCGTGGGCATGCGCCCACGGACAATGCGCTCCTGCCGACCGATATCGTAGTCGCGAACCCCCCCGGTGGGTTCCGATTCCGGCGCGTCCTCGGGTTCACCCGTGACCCCGCGCAGCAGGGCGTCGACCTCCTCCTGCGAAAGAATGTCGTCGGCCATGCGCTACTGGATCACGAACGCCGTCAGCAGTACGTCGAGCACACCATTCTTCGGTGGACCGGGACGATCGTCTCCACCACGGGCATAGCCCATCGACTTGTTCATCAGGTCGCGAATCTCTTCGCGCAGCCGGTTCTTGCCCTCGGTCGTGGAGATCTCGTCCACTTTCTTGCTGGTCAGCAGCAGCAGCACGCCGTTGCGGATGTCCGGCAGATAGACCTTGATCTTGTCACCGACCGCGGCGTTGGACACTTTGACATCGATGCCGACCTGCAAGTAGCGGTCGGACCCCTCGGACACGAGGTTCACCGTGAACGGTTCGAGCGTCACGAACACCGGCGGTTTCTTGGATTTCTCGTCCTCTTCCTCCGCGTGCTCGTCGCCCTTGTCTTCCTTGTCGTGGGCGGAAGCAGCAGGCTTCTGGTGACCGAGCAGGAACCACGCGGCGGCACCACCGCCGGCGACGAGGACCACCACCACGATCACGATGATGAGCAGCAGCGATTTCTTCTTGCCGGCAGCCGGGGGAGCGGCGGCCGCAGCAGCGTCCGGTTTTTTCGCCATGGGCGTCTCTCCCGCATCGATTCACGTCGATGCGGCCTATTTCAGTTAAAAAACAACAAGCTTGGCGCGAAACTTGAGGCTTTGTAACCGAACATGCCGGAAAATGCAAGATAAACCGACGGTTGAAGGACCGAAGGTCAGTCGACCGGCGCGCTTGCGGACACCCTCCGCGCCGGTCTTGGAAACGACACGGCCTCCGTCGATGCGGAGGCCGTGGCTGCAACGCCGGCCCGGGCCGGCTCCCCGGATTCGTCAGGCGAAGACGTCAACCGACCCGAGCGATCCGGAATGGATCCGCGACACCATCACTCCTGGCGGCACGATGCCCGCCACGGCACGCCCTTCGCCGCCACCGTGGCCGCGGGACTGTTGCGACGACTCGCCGGCGGACTGCTGCGATTGCGCGCCGACCGATACGTCACCGAGATTGATACCCGATGCGGCAAAGGCTTCCTGCAGCCGCGGCAGCGCCTGCTGGATCGCCTCCCGCACACTCGCGTGCGGCGAGAAGAACGCCAGCGATGTCTCACCACCGCCGACCTGGACCCGCACGTCGACGGGCCCCAACGACGGCGGATTGAGCTGCAGTTCCGCCGACGGCTTCTGGCCCTGGGTCACCCAGACCACGCGCTCGGAGAACGCTTCCCCCCAGCCCTGCGCCTGCACCGGCACCGACACGGCAGCGCGTACGGGTGCAGCATCCCGCACCGGGGTCGCGGAAGCCGCTTCGGCCGCGGCCGCAGCACCGTGACTCGGCCCGGCGGACCGAATCTCGGACACGGTATCGGCCGATCGCGGCGAAGCGACCCGGATATCTTCCGGCAGCTTGCCGTCGGTGCCGTCGATCGGGCGCGCAAACAGCGGTTCGGCGGCGATCTGCAGCGACGGGCGGGTGTCACCCCCCTCGCGATCGATGTTGCGTGCGTCGCGCTCCGATTCGCCCACACCGGGACGGGGTGACGGTCTGTCAGTCATCCGGGTCGCCAGCTCGAGCAGGTCGCGATCCTCGGCCGACGGCAGCGCGGTCGCATCCGCCGCCATCACTCGATTCGCCATTGTCGTCCCGTCGATCGAGACGGTCCTCTGGTTCTGCAGTTGCAGCAACAGGGCCGGATCGACCACGGTGATCGACGGCCCCGCGACAGGCTCGACCGGTGCCGCCACTTCGTCGTTCGCCGCGGCCGCCGGCTTCGCCGTCGTCGACGGCGTGTCCTGCGGGGACGGCTGCTGCATCCGCGATTCCAGCACGTCGCCGAACGCCGGTCCCTGCGAGGATTCGGGCGCATCGGCGGCACCGGACGTTGGCGGGCCGGCAATTTCCGCCGCCTTTGCCGGCGCGACCGGCAATACCGTACTCGGATTCATCCGGTTTTCTCCACATTGAAGGTCATGGCGAACCGGAATCGCAACGCGCGTGCCACGCAAGCCGACAACGGCCTGCAGGCGGCGAGGCCATCGGCGCTCAGGCGTCGGACTTCATCGCACCGGCCCGTCGCCGCGCATATTCGTCCTGCGCCTTCTGGTCCTGGCGCGCTTCCCGCAACTGTTCCGCTGCCGCATGCCGCTCCGCCAGCTTGTCGAACGCCTGCTCACGGCTGCGCAGTTCGAGCCAATGGGCATGGGCCATGGACCACGTTGCGCGGGTGCGTTCGACATCCAGCCGCTGGGACTCGACCGCTTCTTCGAGACGAAGGATGAACGCGCCGTACTCCCGCAGCCGACCGGCCTCGATTCCCCGCGCCGCAGCGTCGAGGCGCGTCGTCCGGTATTCCTCGCGGAACCGCTCGAGGTCCGCCAGCTTCGACTCGGCCTGACGCAATCGCGCCGCCTGCACTTCGAGGGCGCGCTGGGCGTCCTCCGTCCGCTGGCGTGCCACCTGACGCACCATCTCGAGGGGAAAACGGCGCGCCATGATGCTCAGCCGACTCGCGTCAGCGCATCGAGCTGGGCACGGCTCGTGTCGTAGTCGGACCGCTCGGCAATATCCTGGCGCAAATACTGGGTGAACGCGTCGTGCAGTCGCAGCGCCTCGTCCACGACGGGATCGGCCCCGCTGACATACGCCCCGACGCTGACCAGATCCCGGGTGCGACGCCACGCCGAATGCAGTTGCTTGAACCGCCGCACGCGCGTCATCGCATCCGGCGCCACGATCTCGGTCATCACGCGGCTGATCGACTGCTCCACGTCGATCGCGGGGTAGTGTCCTTCGTCCGCGAGTTCGCGCGACAGCACGATATGGCCATCGAGAATGGCGCGGGCGCTGTCCGCGACCGGATCCTGCTGATCGTCTCCCTCGGCCAGCACCGTGTAGAACGCCGTGATCGAGCCCTGGCCTTCCGTCGCGTTGCCGGCCCGTTCCACGAGTTGCGGCAGCTTGGCGAACACCGATGGCGTGTAGCCCTTCGTCGCCGGCGGCTCGCCGATCGCCAGCGCGATCTCGCGCTGCGCCATCGCGTAGCGGGTCAGCGAATCCATGATCAGCAGCACATGCTTGCCCTGATCCCGAAAAAACTCCGCGACCGCCGTCGCGTAGGCCGCGCCGTGCAGTCGCATCAGCGGCGGACTGTCGGCCGGCGCGGCGACCACGACCGACCGCGCGAGCCCTTGCTCGCCGAGGATCGATTCGATGAATTCGCGGACCTCGCGCCCCCGTTCGCCGATCAATCCGACGACGACGACGTCCGCCGCGGTGTAGCGCGCCATCATGCCGAGCAGCACGCTCGTGCCGCCGCCGCTGCCCGCGAACAGACCCATCCGCTGGCCGCGACCGACCGTGAGCAGCCCGTTGATGGCCCGCACGCCCACATCCAGCACATCGCGAATCGGTGCGCGCGCCATCGGATTCAACGGCCGGCTGTACAGCGGCACTTGCCGCTCGAACATCACGGACCCCTTGCCGTCGAGCGGACGCCCCGTCGCGTCGAGCACGCGGCCCAGCAACGTCCAGCCCACGCCGACTTGCCGTGCACGATCTTCCGCCCGACGGCGCGGGATGAAGTCGGTCCCGAGCGACGGCGCACGGACTGAGAACGATTCGACCGGCACGACCAGCGCACCCGGCTCCAGCCCGTAGATATCCATCGACGGCATCAGGTACAGGCTCTGCCCCGAGAACCCCACGACTTCGGCATCGACTCGCTGACCCGTGGGCGCGATGATGTAGCAGCTATTGCCCACCGGCAGCTTGAGTCCGACGGCTTCCATCATCAGACCGGCAACGCGGGTCAGCCGGCCGCTGACCGTCCACGGCGGCACCAGCCCGACGGCCTGATGGCAATCCTGGAAGTACTTCTGCCATCGACGCAGTCGGGCCATGGCGGTGCGCTACAGGTTCAGGTCGATCCAGGAATCGTCGCGGCCCAGTGTCCCGACGATCCGCCGCCAGCGGTTCTCCAGTGTCGCGTCGATCTGTGCGTTGGCGGTCTCGAACCGGCAACCGCCGCGCTCGATCTGTTCGTCCTCGACAATCTCCCACGGCATCTGCTCGGGTGACATCTCGGCCGAGATGGCCGACCGCACCAAGGCGGCATCGGCCGGATGCAGCACCAGTCGCGGATGATCGCGGATCTCCGGGAAACTCAGCGCCGCCTCGCGAATGATCGCGAACACCAATTCGGGTTTCACGCGCAGGGATTGCCGCACCATCTGCTTGGTCACTTCCAGCGCCAGCGACAGCACGTCGGTCGCGAGACCCTGCTCGAAATCGAGCTGCAACTCGCGCAGATTCTCCAGCAGTGCCCGCAGCTGCGATGTTTCGATCTCGGCCTTCTGCCGTCCCTCCTCCAGACCGGCGGCATAGCCTTCGGCCCGCGCCTGCATTCGCGCCGCTTCGAGCGCCTCGGCCATCCGCTCGTCGGCCGTCTGCTCCGGCACGGGTTCGACCGCGCGGTGCTCGGTTCCGGCATCGGCGCTCCCATTCGCATCCACAATTGCGGCCGTCCCTGCGGGCTGGTCCGCCGCCGACTCGGGCGTCGTCGTCCGCACCGCGTCGAACGCGCCCGGTTCCCAGCGCCGCGCCGCCTCCGCCAGTCGGCCGGAGATGATCCGGCTACTGGACAAGGCCCTCTTCCCCGCGACCACCGATCACGATCTGACCTTCCTCGGCCAACCGACGGACGATCTTCAGGATCTCCTTCTGCTCGGTCTCGACTTCGGACAGACGCACCGGCCCCTTCGCTTCGAGGTCCTCGCGCAACATCTCGGCCGCGCGGGTCGACATGTTGCGGAAGATCTTCTCGCGCAGCGGCTCGGAAGTCCCCTTCAATGCCACGATCAGCGTTTCCGACTGGATCTCGCGCAACAGCAACTGGATCGCGCGATCGTCGAGATCGTTCAGGTTATCGAACACGAACATCTTGTCCTGGATCTTCTGCGCGAGATCCGGATCGGCGTCACGGATGTAGTCGGTGACCGAAGTCTCGTACTGGCCGCCCAGATAGTTGAGGATGTTCGCGGCCGCATCGACGCCGCCCATCGCGCTTTTCTTCAACTTGTCGCTGCCGGACAGCAACTGGCCGAGCACTTCGTTCAGGTCACGCAGTGCCGCGGGCTGCACGCCTTCGAGCGTGGCGATCCGCAGCAGCACATCGTTGCGCAGCCGTTCCGTGAACGCCTGCAGCACTTCGGCCGATTGATCGGCATCGAGGTGCACGAGGATCGTCGCGATGATCTGCGGATGCTCGTTCTTGATCAGTTCTGCCACGGACGCCGCATCCATCCACTTCAGGCTCTCGATGCCGGCATTGTCGGCGCCCTGCAGGATGCGGTCGATGAGCACGCCGGCCTTCTCGCTGCCGAGTGCCTTGGTCAACACGGCGCGGATGTACTCGTCGGAGTCGGCGCCGATCGCCGTGTGATCACCGGCCTCCTCGCGAAACTTGCGCAGTGCCTCGGCC
>JAHCKV010000135.1 GCA_026125595.1 Burkholderiales bacterium
GTTGGTGTACAGGTTGTCGCCCATGCGGCCCATGCCGTCCCAGTCGGGATTGGGGTTGCCGGTGCTCCAGTACAGGATGTCCAGTTCCGGATCGTACGAGCCGGTGATCCACGTCGATCCGCCGCCGTACTTCCATGCATCCGGATCCTGATCGCCCCACGTGTCGAAGCCGGGCTCGCCGGGTTCGGGAATCGTGTAGCGACGCCACACCTGCGTACCGGTTTCGGCGTCGTAGGCGTCGATCCACAGCCGCGTCGGGTACTCGGCGCCGGACATGCCGACCACCACCTTGCCCTTCACGATCAGCGGCGCGACCGTCATCGTCTGGCCTTTTTCCCAATCGCCGACGGTCACGTCCCAGACTTCCTTGCCGGTCGCGCGGTCGAGTGCAATCACATGGGCATCGGGGGTCGCGTAGAACACCTTGTCGCCGTAGACCGCGGCGCCGCGGTTGCCGACGTCGCAGCACATCATCTTGCCGATGTTGTCGGGCAGCGGATGGCTGTAGCCCCACAGCTCCTTGCCGGTCGTCGCATCGACCGCGTAGATTTTGCCGTGGGCCGCGGTCACGTACATGACGCCGTCCACGATGAGCGGCGTCGTGTTCTGAGCGTCCAGTGTGCCCAGCGAGAACGAATACACCGGCACCAGGCGTTTGACGGTCTTGGTGTTGATCTTCGCCAGCGGGCTGTAGCGAGTGCCGGCGTAGTCGCGGCCCGCCATCAGCCAGTTGCTGGCTTCCTTCTGGGCGTTGACGAGCATGTCGTCGGTGACGGGCGTGTGGGTCGGGCCGGCAACGGCGGCCGTGATGGCGCCGAACGTTGCAACGGCGGCCAGCAATCCACGACGGACGGATACGGTTTGCTGCGTCATGACGGATCACCTCCAGGCAAGCCCGTCGGACGTCTCGGGTGCGCCCGAGGGCGCCCCAGTATTGCAACTTCTCTGCCGAATCCCCGTGGGTCCGAACGCGCCATCCCGGTGCGCGAGCGGAAGAGCGACTCAATGTTCTCCGGTCATAGGGGGAATTGTTCCCGCGCAACCCGGGCAACAATCGCTGGCGCGCTTTGTCGGTGCGGGTTCAGTGGTACTCCAGTGCACAGTGACGGTGCCGATCGGATGCGATCGGAGTCGGTCTGGTGCGCGGCGCCCGGGTCAGACGGACAGGTCGAGCAGGCTGCCGATGCCGGGTCCCGCAGCTTCTTCACCACCCAGGGACCGCGTCGTCAGCAGCAGCGTCGACAGCGTCGCGTACAGGCTGGCGGCTTCGCGCTGCCCGAGCGATTGCAGGGCCTGCGGCAGACCGTCGCGACCCAGCAGACCTTCGAGGCCGAGTCCGGCGAGGGATTCCCCACCATCGATCGCGGTGCCGAGACCCGAGGAGGATTGGTCGAAGCTGGTGACCAGATCCCGATACAGCGAGCGCTGCAGCAGCGAGACCGCATCCGTCGACGGCAATGCCTGTTGCAGGCCGGCCGACGGCAACGGCGCTCCGGTCGCCGCCGAGGTTTCCAGCACTCGCGTGAAGGCATCGCGCGTCGACTGCGGTACCGTCGGCGGTACGTAGACCGGGATGAAGCCCGGGCCCCGGATGGGGGTGGGCAACAGCGAGACGGGCGATACGGCCATGGTGTCGGCTTCGGTGCTTCAGCGTGGAGGCGATCGAATCGGTAGGACCCGCCGCAGCCATCGCGGTTCCGGAACGCGGCAGCGGGACCTGAGCGGGCGCAACGCCGACTCCACGCGCAGTCGGCGGCGCCGAGGCCGCCGGGCGGCTGATGGGGGTCGGGAGTCGGCCGGCCCTACCGGACCGCGGCGCACGCCGCGATCGGCTCAGCGTGCGGCCACCACGCGGATCTCGACCTTGTACTTCGGCTGCGCGAGCCGGGCCTCGACGCAGGCGCGGGCCGGTGCGTGGCCCGGTGCCACCCACGGATCCCACACCGCGTTCATCGCATCGTAGTACGCGATGTCGGCGAGCCAGATGGTCGCCATCAGGATGCGGCTGCGGTCGCTGCCGGCCTCTTCCAGATGCCGGTCGATCTGCGCGAGGATGTCGCGCGTCTGTTCGCCGGGGTCGTCGGGCACGGGCGTGCTGGCCACCATGCCGGCCAGATAGATCGTGTCGCCGTGGATGACGACTTCCGACAGGCGCTTGCCGACGTGCTTGCGTTCGATCGATGCCATGGGGGCGATTCTCCTCAGGTGAATTTTTTCAGTTCCGCGAACAACGCGGGGATCACGAAACACGTGATGATGACGGCGCCGAGCCACAGCAGCGCTGTGAGCCAGCCCGGGGCCTTCAGCTCCTTAGGCAGGTGGCGGGCCGTCAGATACACCGTGCCGATGGAAATGATCGGCAGCATCGCGGCCTGGGCGATGGCGCCGGCCGTCACCATCGTGACCGGCGCTTCGCCGAAGATGAAGAAGTAGATGATCGGGATCACCACCAGCACGACGATGAACACGTCGCGCCAGCGCGTGCGGGCCCGGTAGTCCGAGGCCTTGAAGCGGCCGAGCAGTCGCATCAGATCGGCGCACATCCGCGCGTGGCCGGCGGTCGCCGCGACGATGGTGCCGAACAGGATGACGATGGCGCCGACGTAGAACAGCCACTTGGCCCAGCCGCCGAACGTCTGGGTGTAGATGGTCGTCAGCGTGGAGATCATTTCCTTGCCGGTGGGGACCAGTCCGGCCTTGTGCAGGATGCCCGCGCCCAGCAGGTAGAACGCCACGGTGGCGATCGTGTAGATCAGCATCGAGCAGATCACGTCGACGTTCATCACGCGGACCCAGCCGTGGGCACGATGGCGCCATGCTTCGGAATCCTCGTAGGGGCCGACGTAGCGCGCGTAGCCCTTCTCGACGCACCAGTAGGTGTACATGTAGAGCTCGGTCGCACCGACGCCGGTGATGCCGAACACCGCGACCGCCACGGCGAGCCCCGCATCCGGCAACTGGAACGTGAAGCCCTGGGCCAGTTCTCCGACCGAGAAGTCCGGTTCGGACATCAGCAGGATCGCGGCCATCAGCGTGATCGCGGTGAACAGGCCGACCTTCACCATCGCGAGCTTCTCGATACGGCTGTACGCGCCGCCGAGCAGCAGCCCCAACGTCAGCAGGAAAAACGCGATCACCCAGACCGTGACCGGCACCGACGTGAAGACCTGATTCATCGTCTGCGAAACGCCGATGAACATGCCGGTGATCTGGAACAGGCTCATCAGCAGCATCGCCACCCAGGCCCAGACGACCCAGCCGAGCTTGAAGCGTGGCCCCGGGATGCGGTCCACCGCCTGCAATCCGGTCTCGCCGCGGGCGATCACGTAGCGGCCGAGAAAAGACTGCACGACGGCCTTGATCAGACAGGACAGGATGATCAGCCACAGCATCGTGTAGCCGACCTTGGCACCCAGTGTCGTCGTCAGGATCAGCTCGCCGGATCCGACGATCGACGCGGACAGCACGACACCGGGGCCGATGCGGCCGAGGATGTTGCCGAGTCCACGGGGCGGTTCGACGACGTCGGCCGGGTTCAGCGCGTAGGGATCGAACTGCGCGCGGGACTCGGGAATTACACGATCGTCCTCTTCGGTGGCTGCGGACATGACGGGGCTCCTCCTCGGTTGTCGGGAGACTGGGTCTCCTCTCGGGTTGTCAGCATCGTGTTCAGCCGAACGGTCGGCCCGGCCGGGCCGTCTTCAGCGTGACCAGTTCTTCGGCGGCGGTCGGATGGATCGCCACCGTATCGTCGAAATCGCGTTTGGTGGCACCCATCTTCACGGCCACCGCGAAGCCTTGCGTCATCTCGTCGGCGCCGGGGCCGATG
This sequence comes from Burkholderiales bacterium, assembly GCA_026125595.1. Taxonomy (GTDB): domain Bacteria; phylum Pseudomonadota; class Gammaproteobacteria; order Burkholderiales. The sequence continues at coordinate 3,830 of JAHCKV010000135.1, forward strand.
ACGTGCGCACCGACCACGCGTTCGTCATCCCCGGCCACCACCAGTTTCATCGCCATCTTGCCGGTCCATGGACCGAGGCTGTGCATCATCGGCGTGAACCGCGTTTCGTAGACCTTGATCGCCGCTTCGCCGAAGGCTTTCACGGCATCGCCTTCGGACAAGCCGATCGTGCCGATCGGGGGATGGCTGAAGATCACCGTCGCGATGTTGTCGTAGCTCAGGTGGCGCCCGGCCATGCCGCCGAACACCCGGTCGGCCAACCGCCGGCCCGCGGCGATGGCCACCGGTGTCAGTTCGTGGTGGCCGATCACATCGCCGAGCGCGAAGATGTGCGGCACGTTGGTGGTCTGGAGCGCATCCACCGGAATGACGCCCGAAGGCTCGACCCGCACGCCGGCAGCGGCGAGATTCAGCGCCGCCGTGTTCGGATGCCGTCCGATGGCCCATAGCACGGCGTCGAACGGTCCTTCCCGTCGTTCGCCGGATTCGAGCCAGAGGCCGTCGTCCCGGCGCACCAGGCGTTCGGTGCTGAAATGCGTGACGAACCGGACGCCCGCGTTGTCCATGTGTTCGCGCAACGTGTCGCGCAGCAGTGTGTCGAAACCGTGCAGCACGTGATCGCGGCGGATCAGCAGCGTGACATCGCTGCCCAACGCACGCATCAACCCGCCGATCTCCACCGCGATGTAGCCGGAACCGATCACGGCCAGGCGGCGCGGCTGGGTTTCGAGATCGAAGTAGCCGTCCGACGTGATGCCGAGCGCGGCGCCCGGTATCGTCGGCAGGGTCGGGACGCCGCCGGTCGCGACGACGATGCGATCGGCGCCGATGCGTTCGCCGTCGACATCCACGGTGTGCGCATCGACGAAGCGCGCGGTGCCGCGGACGATCTCGACCTGATTCGACTTCAGGTAGCGCTCGTAGCCGGCGTTCAGCGAACGCACGAACGCGTCGCGCGCCGCCTTCAGCTTCGTCCAGTCGAGCGTCGGCGGTGCCACGGTGAATCCGTAGTGGGCAGCTTCGTCGAATGCGTGCGCGAAGTGGCCGGCTGTCCACATGATCTTCTTCGGCACACAGCCCACGTTGACGCAGGTGCCGCCGATGCGGCCCGATTCCACCAGCGCCACGCGGGCGCCATGCAGACCGGCGCGGTTGGCGGTGGCCACGCCGCCGCTGCCGCCGCCGATGCAGAGAAGGTCGAAGTGTCGGGGCATCGCGTCCTGTTCGGAAAGATCGGGAGCGACGAACCTTACCGCAAAACGCCATCACGCGGACTTCACGCGCTGATTCGCGAGCGAGGCGCCGCAAGCCGGGCGCTATACTCCGACGCTCCCGAATCCGGCTGCCGACACCATGATCGATCTGTACTACTGGACTACCCCGAACGGCCACAAGATCACCATCTTTCTCGAAGAGGCCGGGCTGCCGTATCGGTTGAAGCCCGTCCACATCGGCCGCGGTGAACAGTTCGATCCGGCCTTTCTCGCGATCTCGCCCAACAACCGGATCCCGGCCATCGTCGACACCGAACCAGGCGATGGTGCCGATCCGATCTCGGTTTTCGAATCGGGCGCGATCCTGGTCTATCTCGCCGCCAAGACCGGACAGTTTCTGCCGCGCGACACGCGGGCGTGGGTCGAGGTGCTGCAATGGCTGATGTGGCAGATGGGTGGCCTCGGTCCGATGGCCGGGCAGAATCACCACTTCAGCCAGTACGCGCCGGAGAAGCTGCCCTACGCGATCACGCGGTACGTGAAGGAAACATCGCGGCTCTACGGCGTGCTGAACAAGCGGCTCGCGGATCGCGAGTTCGTCGCCGGTGAGTATTCCATCGCCGACATGGCCAGTTACCCGTGGGTCGTGCCGTTCGAACGGCAGGGGCAGGACCTGAACGAGTTTCCGCATCTGAAACGCTGGTTCGACGCCATCGCGGCTCGGCCGGCCGTGCAGCGCGCCTATGCGTTGGCGAAGACGATCAACGTCAAGCCGACGGTGGACGAAGATGCGAAGAAGGTGTTGTTCGGACAGGACGCGAAGGTCGTCAAATGAGTCTGGCGGATCTGCGCAAGGACTACCTGCGGGCGCGATTCGACGAGCGCGACGCGGATCCGGATCCGCTCGCGCAGTTCCGGATGTGGTTCGACGAAGCGTTGAAGGCTGAATTGCCGGAGCCCAACGCGATGACACTCGCCACCGCGACGCCGGACGGTTTTCCGTCCGCGCGCATCGTGTTGCTGAAGAGCGTCGAGCACGGTGGCTTCACGTTCTTCACGAACTACGAGAGCCGCAAGGGACGCGAACTGGCCGCCAATCCGCGCGCCAGCCTGCTGTTTCACTGGGTCGAACTGGAACGGCAGGTGCGCATCGAAGGTTCGGTCGATCGCGTCCCCGCCGAAGAATCCGACGACTACTACCGCGTGCGCCCGCTGGGCAGCCGCATCGGGGCGTGGGCGTCGCGACAGAGCGAGGTCCTGCCGGACCGCATCACGCTCGAAGCGAAGGTCGAGGCGGCGAAGATCCGTCACGGCGACGATCCGCCGCGGCCGCCGCACTGGGGTGGCTATCGGTTGTTGCCATCCGCGCTGGAGTTCTGGCAGGGCCGAGCGAGTCGTCTGCACGACCGGCTGCGCTATGTGCCGAATGGCACGGCGTGGCGCATCGAACGATTGTCGCCGTAGCCGCGCGAAGGGTCGACTGCCCGTGAACCACGCGCTCGTCGCCGGGGCCACCGGAACGGTCGGCCGCTATCTGCTGCAGCATCTCGCGGCGCAACCGGACTGGAAGGTGCTCGCGCTGTCGCGCCGGCCGCCCGACGTGCCCGGCAGGTTCCGGCATCTCCCGGTCGATCTCGAGGATGCGGCCGGCTGCCTGGCCGCATTGTCGAGTGAACGGAACATCACGCACGTCTTCTACGCCGCGTACGTGCCCGACGCGGATCCGGTCCGGCTCATCGCGCGCAATGCGGCGATGTTCGCGAACCTGGTGACCGCCGTGGAAGCGGCGAGCCCGGCGCTGGCCCACGTGCATCTCGTGGAAGGGACGAAGTGGTACGGCAGTCACCTCGGGCCGTTCACCACGCCGGCGAAGGAATCCCATCCGCGCCATGCCGGCGGCAACTTCTACTTCGATCAGCAGGACTGGGTCGAGCGGCGGCAGCGCGGCAGGGCGTGGACATGGTCCGCGATCCGGCCCCATGCGGTCTGCGGATTCTCGGTGGGCAGCGCGATGAATCTGGCACTCGCGCTCGCGGTGTATGGATCGTTGTGTCGCGAGCTGGAGTTGCCGTTCTCGCATCCCGGGCCGGCCGAGAATTTCCATGCGCTGTATCAGCTCACGGATTCCGGCTTGCTGGCTCGCGCGATGACGTGGATGGCGACCGCGCCCGGTTGCGCGAACACGGCGTTGAACGTGACCAACGGTGATCTGATCCGGTGGCGCAACGTCTGGCCGAGGCTGGCGGATTTCTTCGGTGTCGAACCCGGTCCGCAGCGCCACTTCAGTCTGCGCGAGGCGTTCGGCGATCGGGCCGAGACGTGGCAGGCGATCGTCGCGCGCCACGGGTTGCAACCGTTGCCGTACGCCCAGATCGCCGGCTGGGGTTTCGCTGATTTCGTGTTCGGTTCCACGTGGGACATCGTGTCCGACACCGGCAACGCGCGCCGCGCCGGCTTCACCGAAACCGTGGATTCCGAAGACATGCTGCTCGCGTTGTTGGCCGAATTCCGACGCGGGAAAGTCATTCCCTGATCCGTTGCACGGCGACGCGTCCGCCGCTGATCGCAATACGGTTCGTGGTCCGTGCGCGGCCTATCGACATGCGCATTCGCATCTGCTTCAATCCGGGTGATCGTGCGAGGCAACGACATTCGCATATTCGAAGTGTTCCCCGTTCCCGTCCGTGTTCCATCACGATGCGATTCCCGCCGCTTTCGTTTTGCGATGTTTGTCGTAGAGGCGGCCATGCGATCGCCATGCTGAGCGTCGCGATGGCGTTGGGCCTTCCGGTCGGCGTCGATGCGCAGGGCAGCGGCCATGCCAATTGCGTCGATGGTGTCGGCTGTGGCGGCACGTCGACGGTGCCGACGGCC
>JAHCKV010000136.1 GCA_026125595.1 Burkholderiales bacterium
CCGCGGGCGGGACCGCCGCCGCGATCGGGCCTTGGTTCATCAAGGATCTGCATGCGGCGGACGAAATCAAGATCGCCGGCATCCACGATGCGTCCGGTGGTCTGGACCTGCTCGGACGGCCGATGATCGACGTGCTGACGCTGGCCGTCGAAGAGACCAACGCGGCCGGCGGCCTGCTGGGCAAGCCGATCAAGCTGATCAACTACGACGCGCAGTCGAACATCCAGTACTACACGCAGTACGCGACGCAGGCGGCGACCAAGGACAAGGTCGCGGTCGTGCACGCCGGCATCACGTCGGCCTCTCGCGAAGCGATCCGACCGGTGCTGAAGCGTTTCAACACGCTGTACTTCTACAACACGCTGTACGAAGGCGGTGTATGTGATCGCAACTGCTTCTGCACGGGTTCGACGCCGGCGCAGACCGTGCAGAAGCTGATTCCGACGGCCATGAAGAAATTCAACGGCAAGAAGATCTACGTGCTGGCCGCCGACTACAACTACGGGCAGATCACGTCGAAGTGGGTCAAGAAGTACACGCAGGATGAAGGCGGTTCCATCGTGTCGATCGACTTCTTTCCGCTGGACGTCACCGATTTCGGCCCGACCATCAAGAAGATCCAGGCAGCCAAGCCCGACATCATCATGTCCGTGCTGGTCGGCGGTTCGCACATCTCGTTCTACCGGCAGTGGGCCGCCGCCGGCATGAAGAAGCAGATCCCGATGGCGTCGACGACCTTCGGCCTCGGCAACGAGCACGTCGTGGTCTCCGCCGAGGAAGGCAACGGCATCCTCGCGTCGTATGCGTATTTCCATGAGGTGGCCGCCCCGGCCAACCAGGAGTTCATCAAGCGCTACTTCAAGCGCTTCGGTGACAAGGCGGCACCGCTCACCGAAGTCGCGGCGATGACGTACCACGGCTTCCAGATGTGGGCCGAAGCCGCGAAAAAGGCGGGCACGGTCGATCGGATGAAGGTCATCGAAGCGCTCGAGAGCGGAATCTCGTACCAGGGGCCGGCCGGCAAGACCACCATCGATCCGGCAACGCACCACGACATCCTCGACGTCTACATCGGTGAAGTCGACAACAAGAAGTTCAAGCTGCTCGAGTCGTTCTCGCAGCAGCCGCCGGCCGATACCGCGGCAGTCTGCGATCTGAAGAAGAAGCCGAATGACAACCAGCAGTACGTCATCGACGTCAAGGTCTGAGTCCGCGGAAATGTCGAACAGGCATCACGTGCCCTAGAGGAGCCGCCGTGGATCTCGCAGTCGTCGTGTTGTTGCAGGTGCTGGCGGCGGTCGCCAGTCTGGCGCTGATCAGCGTCGGGCTGGCGGTCATCTTCGGCATGATGCGGGTGATCAACCTGGCCCACGGCGAGTTCATCATGCTCGGTGGCTACGCCGTCATCTACGCCACCCGGTGGGGCATCAATCTGTGGGTCGCGATGCTGATCGTCGCACCGCTGTTCGTCGGCCTGGTCGGTGTCATCGTGGAGCGATCGGTCATCCGGTTCCTGTACGGCCGGATGATCGACACGATGCTGGCGACCTGGGGCCTGAGCCTGCTGTTGATCGGCGCGGCCACGATGATCTTCGGCAACACGACGACCGGGGTCTCGGCGCCGCTCGGCGGAGTGTCGATCGGGCAGTACCAGACGAGCATCTACGAGCTCGTGCTGATCGTCATCGTGGCGGTGATCCTGATCGGCATGATGGCGATCCTGAGACTGACCAAGCTCGGGTTGATCGCGCGGGCCACGATGCAGAACCCGGCGATGGCGGCGTCGCTCGGCATCAGTACCAGCAAGGTGTATTCGGTGACGTTCGGTGCCGGTGCCGCGCTGAGCGGCATGGCGGGCGCGCTGATCGCGCCGTTGTCGGGCGTGCTGCCGACGATGGGAGTCGCCTACGTCGCGAAGGCCTTCATCACCGTGATCAGCGGTGGCGCGGCGATCATCACCGGCACGCTGTCCGCCAGCGGGCTGCTCGGCACGCTCAACACGTTGGCCACATTCGTCGCGACGCCGGTGATCGGCGAGGTCGCGCTCCTGTTCGCCGCGATCGTGCTGCTGCGGGTGCTGCCGCAGGGCATCACCGGCAAGTTCTTCCGGAGGGCGTTGTGAGTCCGCGCGGTCGGACGGTGGCTTCGGTCATCGGCTTCGTCGTGTCGGTCGCGGCCATCTTCGTGCTGCCGCACTGGCTCGAGCTGTTCACGCTGATCAACGCGACGATCTACGTGAGCATGGCGATCATGACGCTCAGCCTCGCGTTGATCTGGGGCTACGGCGGCATCCTTTGCTTCGGTCAGGCGGCGTTCTTCGGTCTCGGCGGCTACACCTATGCCGTCTGCGCGATCAATTTCGGCGATTCGACGTGGGCCGTGGTGCTGGCGATGGTGGTGCCCGCGCTGTTCGCGGCGCTGCTCGGCTACTTCGTGTTCTGGGGGCGCATCGGCGACGTCTATCTCGGCGTGATCACGCTGACGATGACCTTGATCTTCTTCAAGCTGTTCAACGCGACGGCCGGTGACGCGTACAAGATCGGCAGCGCGGCGCTCGGCGGCTTCAACGGCATTCCGTCGACGCCGCCGTTGAACCTGCCGTGGGACGTCGGCACCGCGTTGGCACCGGAAGACATCTGGTACATCGCTGCCGGGCTGCTGGTGCTGTTCTATTTCGGATCGCGCTGGCTGCTGTCGACGTCGTTCGGGCGCGTGGTGATCTCGATCCGCGAGAACGAACGGCGGACCGAGCTGCTGGGCTACGACATTCGTCGATACAAGCTCGGCATCTTCACCATCGGCGGTGCGATGGCCGGCATGGCCGGCATCCTGTTCGCGAACTGCGTATTCGTGAGCCCGACGATGTTCAGCCTGTTCTACAACGCGCAGGTCATCATCTGGGTCACCGTCGGCGGCATCGGCACGTTGCTCGGGCCGATCTTCGGTTCGATCGCGTTGCAGATGATCGTCGCCGAACTGGGCACCATCGACGGTCTCGATCCGAACCTGATCCTCGGCGCGATCCTGATCCTGTTCGTGTTGCTGGTGCCCAAAGGCGTGCTGCCGTCGCTGCGCGTACTGTGGGAACGGTTCCGCAAGCCGCCCGCGGTGGTGGAAGCATCGCCGCCGACCGGGCGACCGGCAGCCGGAGCGCAGAAGGCGACGCCGTCCCAGCAACCGGCTGCCGACGCGGGAGGCCGGTCGTGAACGCGTCCGTCGCAGCCCTGGAAACGGCGAAAGGAACGGCGCCGCAGCCGATCATCGAAACGCGTGGACTGGTGATGCGGTTCGGGGGCGTGGAAGTTCTGCGCGGCATCGATTTCTCGATCGTGCCCGGTGAACTGCGTTGCCTGGTCGGACCGAACGGTGCCGGCAAGAGCACGTTCTTCAAGTGTCTGACCGGCCAGTACGAGCCGAGCGGTGGCGAGATCCGGTTCAAGAACGAATCCATCGGCGGCCGGCCCAGCGTCGACATCGCGCGGCGCGGCATCGGCATCAAGACCCAGGTGCCGAGCCTGTACGACGGATTGACGGCGCGCGAGCACATCTGGCTCGCGGTGAAACGGCGCATCGCCACGACCGGTGGTTTGCGACGCGAGGTGGCGCCGGCAGTGGAGCAGGTGCTCGAATCCATGGACATCGCGCATCTGGCGGACCGGATCGTGGGCCAGCTCGCCCACGGTCAGCGGCAGATGGTGGAACTGTCGATGGTGACGGCGGCCCAGCCCGATCTGATCCTGCTCGACGAGCCGGCCGCCGGCATGACGCACGACGAAGTCGAGCGCCTGGCGGCCCTCGTGTTGCGGTTGCGCGGTACCTGTTCGCTGATCGTCGTCGAGCACGACATGCAGTTCATCCGCATGATCGCCCGCATGGTCACGGTGCTGCACCAGGGTCAGGTGCTGATGGAAGACGATGTGGAGACGGTGCTGCGCGATCGTCGCGTGCGTGACGTCTATCTGGGCAAACGCGAGGTCTGAATGCTGGAAGTCACGGGACTGCGGTCGGGCTACGGGCGGATTCCGATCCTGATGGGGATCGACCTGACGGTCCGGCAGGGCGAACTGATCGGCGTGTTCGGCCACAACGGCATGGGCAAGACCACGCTGATGCGCACGTTGGCGGGGCACATCCGGCCGACGGCCGGCAGCATCCGGCTCGCGGGACAGGACGTGACGCATGCGCCCCCGCATCTGCGGGCCCGTGCCGGTCTCGGCTTCGTGCCGCAGGGGCGCGAGATCTTCGGCGGCCTCACCGTGCGGGACAACCTGCGGATGGGCGCGATCCATTCGCGCGAACCCGACCGGATCATCGCGGCGGTGCTCGAGGAATTCCCGCGATTGAAGCCGATCATCGATCGCGCCGGCGGTGTGCTGAGCGGTGGCGAGCAACAGATCCTGGCAATGGCCCGCTGTCTGTGCGCGGAACCGAAGATCGTGCTGCTGGACGAGCCGACCGAGGGCATCCAGCCATCCATCGTCGAGGAGATCGGCGACACGCTGCTCGAACTGCGCAAGACGCGGGGCCTCACCGTCGTGCTGGTCGAGCAATCGCTGGAGTTCATTCGCAAGCTGTCCGACCGCGTTCTGGTGATCCAGAAAGGCACGTTCATCCGCGAAGTCGCGGCCGATGGCATCGCCGCGCTGGCGGACGAGTTCGTCGGCATGGAAGAGGCCGCACATTGAAGCGCCGCCGCCACGAATCGAGGAGCCTCGCGCAGTGACCATCGTGAAGAAGCCGACCCCGGAAGAACTGACGGCGATCGCCGCCGGACTGGGCATGCACCTGACGGACACGGAGCGCGACGCGTTCCTCGAGCTGATGGGCGGTATGGAGACATTCAACCTGCTGGCCGAAATGCCCAATCCCGTGCCGCCGGTGCAGTATCCGCGGACGCCGGGGGTGTTTCCGGAGCCGGCGGACAATCCGAACAACGCGTGGTACGTGAAGTCGACGGTGAAGGGGGCGGCGACCGGCAAGCTCGCCGGCAAGACCGTCGCCCTCAAGGACAACATCTGTCTGGCCGGCGTGCCGATGACCAACGGGGCTTCGACGCTCGAAGGCTACACGCCGGAAGTCGACGCGACGATCGTCACGCGGATGCTCGATGCCGGCGCGACGATTCTCGGCAAGACCCAGTGCGAATACTTCTGCCTGTCGAGCGGCAGCAACACCAGTTCGCACGGTCCGGTGCACAACCCGCTGAAGCGCGGTTACTCCGCCGGCGGTTCGTCGTCCGGCAGCGCGGCGGTCGTCGCGAACGGTGAAGTCGACATGGCGATCGGCGGCGACCAGGGCGGATCGATCCGGATGCCGGCCGCGTGCTGCGGCATCTACGGCATGAAGCCGACCTGGGGTCTGGTGCCCTATACCGGCATCATGCCGATCGAGCTGACGCTGGACCACGCCGGACCGATGACGGCGACGGTGGCCGACAACGCACTGCTGCTGGAGGTGCTGGCCGGCGCCGACGGTCTCGATCCGCGCCAGGGCGGCATCACCGTGGCGCCATACACCGAGGCGCTGGGCGCGGGGATCGCCGGTTTGCGCATCGGTGTACTGCAGGAAGGCTTCACGTGGCCGCAGTCCGAAGCCGATGTGAACGCGATGGTGCGGAAGGGCATCGACGTGTTGCGCAAGCTCGGCGCCGTCGTCGAGGACGTTTCGATTCCGATGCATGCGGGCCCGGCGATGGCGATCTGGTCGGGCATCGCCAATGAGGGACTGACCGCGCAGATGATGCTGGGCAACGGCTACGGCTTCAACTGGAAAGGGCTGTACCTGCCGAGTCTGATGGACGCCCATGCCGGATGGCGGCAACGCGCGGACGAGCTCTCCGATACGTTGAAGGTCTGCATGCTGACCGGTCAGTACCTGACGCAGAAGTACCGTGGGCACTTCTACGCGAAGTCCCAGAATCTCGCGCGCCGGTTGACGGCCGCCTACGACGAAGCGCTCGACCGGTACGACCTGCTGGTGATGCCGACCAATCCGGTGAAGCCCAAGCCATTTCCGACGCCGGCCATGTCCATCGTCGATGCGGTCCGGCAATCCACCGAACTGCTGCCCAATTGCGCGCCGTTCGACGTGACCGGACACCCGGCGATGACGGTGCCCTGCGGGCTGAGCGACGGACTGCCGGCCGGACTGATGTTCGTCGCGAAGCACGGCGACGAGATGACGATCTACCGGGCTGCGAGCGCCTGGGAGTCGGGCGTCGACTGGAAGTCCATTCGCCCCTGAACCGCCCTGCGCCGGTGACGGCGCGAGGCAACCCCCGAATCACGAGCGCGCAGCGCCGACACGAAGAGGAACCGAGATGGCCGTGGACTACGAGATTTTCGAGCTGGGTGACGTGGTGCTGCAGAAGGGCGCTACGCTGCCCGATGCCAAGCTTGCCTACAAGACGTTCGGCAAACTGAACGCCGACAAGAGCAACGCGATCGTGTTCTGCACGTACATGGCGTCGACCCATCTGGACAGCCAGTGGGTCATCCAGGAAGGCAGTGCGCTCGATCCGAGCAAGTATTTCATCATCATTCCGAACTGCTTCGGCAACGGGTTCTCGTCGTCGCCGAGCAATACGCCGGCGCCGTACAACAAGGCGCGGTTTCCGCTGGTCACGTACTACGACAACATCCGGTTCCAGCACCGTCTGGTCACCGAGAAGTTCGGCATCACGACACTTCAACTCGTGACGGGATGGTCGATGGCGGCGGCCCAGACGTTCCATTGGGCGGCGCTGTATCCCGACATGGTCAAGCGCATCTGCCCCACCGCCGGCTCCGCGAAGACGTCGTTGCACAACTTCGTGATGCTCGAAGGCGTGAAGGCCGCGCTGACGGCCGACGACGCATTCAAGGACGGCTGGTACGAGACCCAGCCCTACAAGGGTCTGCGCGCGATGGGGCGGGTTTATGCCGGTTGGGGATTCTCGCAGGAGTTCTATCGCAAGAAGGAGTACCTCAACATCGGCTACTCGTCGCTGGAGGACTTCCTCGTCCGGTTCTGGGAACAGTGGTTCAACCTGCGCGATGCCAACAACATGGTGGCGATGATGCGCACGTGGCAGGCCGGCGACATCAGCGACAACGAGCTGTACAACGGCGATTTCGTCAAGGCGCTGAACGCGATCAAGGCCCGTGCGATCGTGATGCCCGGCAACTGTGACCTGTACTTCCCGCCCGAGGACAGCGAGTTCGAGGTGGCGAACATGCCGAACGCGGAACTGCGTCCGTTCATTTCGAACCACGGCCATTTCGCCGGTGGCTCGGGTCTGTCGCAGAAGGACGTGAAGTTTCTCGACGACGCGTTGAAGGAACTGCTGGCGACCCCGGTGCCCTGACGGTGCAATCGGCTGCGTCGCGTGCCGTGCGGTCGGCGGCCGGCGCCGCGCCGGCTGCGTCAGCGCTTCTTCCTGGCGGGTTTCGGTGCCGGTTCCGGCCACGCGGACGGTGTGCCTGGCGCCTCGATCTCGATGTCCATCGCGAAGATGGCGGTGCGGCCGGTGAACCGGCCGCAGTCGAGATGCAGCGTTCCCTCCGGCCCGCGCCAGCTGCGAACCCGGTGCTCGAGGTTGTCTTCCATCTCGGAGACGAAAGCCTGGGGCTGCCCGTAGCGGGCGACCAGGGCGTCCAGCACGCCGCGGCACCCGGGAAATCGCCTTTCGATCATGTCCGGCTTGATGCCCTGGCCGCCGCGCTGGAAGCCCAGCGTCAGTCGCTGCAGCAGACCCGAACGCAACGAGAGACTGATGTTCGTGACTTCGGCGCGGGTATCGTCCGGCGCCAGCTGAATGACATAGCGGCCGTCGCCGGTTTCGAGCCACTGTTCGAAGCGACCGTCCTCTTCGCCCGGTACGGCGATGCTGCCGGTACCGTGCTGCCAGAACTCGTG